>CAYUNV010000091.1:0-10495 GCA_964446265.1 uncultured Negativicutes bacterium
AGACAGCTTTGGATGATGGTTGGCTGCCAGGAGAAAAAATAATCCTTTTTCTATTGTGGATTATGCCTTTAGTAAACTGGTTGATTGTTTGTCTCACAAAGGTCCAGATAGCACCATTTATTTTATTGTTGGTTGTTGGTTGTTCTTTACGTCGGTTTATTATATGTAAAAATATTAAAAGAATCTAGATAATATAATCATAGGATGGAGGATAAAAATGGCAGATCAAATTGAATTGACGATATTGATGCCTTGTTTGAATGAGGCTCAAACACTGGCAAGGTGCATAAGAAAAGCCACAAATTTTCTAACAGAAAATCATATTAATGGTGAGATTTTAATCGCAGATAACGGTAGTAATGATGGTTCACAGTCGATAGCAGTAAGTCAAGGAGCGCGGGTTATCAACGTTGTTGAAAAAGGTTATGGGAACGCTTTGATATCCGGCATCAAAGATGCTCGTGGTAAGTACATAATTATGGGGGATTCCGATGACAGCTACGATTTTTCTAATTTAAGTCCGTTTTTAGAAAAATTAAGGGATGGATATGATTTAGTCATGGGGAACCGCTTTAAAGGTGGTATAGCTCCTGGTGCGATGCCTATTTTACATAAATACCTTGGAAATCCTGTATTATCTGGGTTGGGCCGATTTTTTTTCCATATCCCGATTGGAGATTTTCATTGTGGTTTACGGGGCTTTGAAAAGGAAGCTATGCAGAGAATTGGTTTGAAGTCGTCGGGGATGGAATTTGCAAGCGAAATGGTAGTTATGGCAGCACTTCGAGGTTTGAAAATTGCAGAAGTTCCTACCACCTTGTCACTTGATGGGCGGGATCGACCACCACACTTAAATACTTGGCGAGATGGGTGGCGACATTTGCGCTATTTGTTAATGCATAGTCCCAATTGGTTGTTTCTATATCCAGGGTTGCTTGTTTTTATCATAGGATTCCTTGGGATGCTATACTTGTTACCGCATTCTCAAACGTTTAGCGGGGTTACATTCGATATTCACAGCCTTTTATATTGTTCTGTAATGCTAACAGTTGGTGTACAAGTAATGCTGTTTGGTATATATGCAAAGATGCTCAGCGATGCACAAGAGAGATTTTTACAAGATAGAATACTATGTAGTCTTTCTAAGTTTTTTACACTGGAAAGAGGTCTTATTTTTGGAAGCATCCTTTGTATGATCGGATTAGGTGGATCAATTTATGCGGTGGCTATATGGGGACAACATTCTTTTGGAGGCTTGATTCCAACTGAAATGATGCGGCTTGTAATTCCGTCGGTGACAGCAATGTCTGTTGGAGTACAAATTATATTTGCAAGTTTTTTTGCAGCACTAATGGGACTGCAGGCACAATAAAACGATGAGGATATTTTCAGATGTTAAGAAGGTCTGTTTATGAAGGTAATTAGAATATTCTTTATCTTGATGCTTTTATCGTGCTTGTTGTTTGAATTGGTACGTGATTTCGATGTAGATGAATTTGAAGCTCTTCATACGTCTTGGAAAATTGTGCAAGGAGAGGTCATTTACAAAAGCTTTTTCCAACATCATCACCCCTTTTTGTATTATCTTATTGCTCCTGTCATTATTTTAGTTGGAGAAAATATTACAACATTGTTAATATGTAGAGTACTTCTTCTTTTCATTGGAGTAGGAATAATATATTATACGTACCGTATGGCCTTTTGGTTGTATAAAGAGAAACAAATCGCATTAATAAGCACAACACTATTGTTAGGACTTTTCCCATTCGTTATAAATGGTTTCCAAATTAGGCCCGATACTCCCATGGTTTTGTTTCAATTAATGGCGATTTATCATTTTTTTCAATTTGTTGATACACATGATAAATTGAAATTGTTAATTAGTTCGGTTTGCTTGGGAGTTTCTTTTCTTTTCTTGCAAAAAGCCATTGTTTTTATAGGTATCGTGTTTTGTCTATGTATGTGGAATATAAATAAACGCTTGCTTCGAGTACCTGATTTCCTGTTGTACGTTTGTGGCTTTTTAGTCGTGATTTTTTCTTATTATATATTTTTGTTTGGCAATAATATGATGGAAAAGTATTTTCTGCTTAATTGGGTTCTTAATGCTAAAATGCTGCCGATACCATATTTTTACCCTTTGAAATGGATTTTTCTGGCGATAAGCTTATCTATAATTGCGATTATATTTTTTGTTTGGGGATTATACTCAGGTAGATCAATCTATTTTCAAAAACAAATTTCATTTCTTTCTATTAGTCTAATTGCAGCCTTGCTATTGTATCCATTACCGTGGCCGCAATATGTACTTCCTGCATTGCCATATATGGCGATAATTGGAGGATATGCTTTTAATTTCATTTATACTAATTCACGGCGTGTTGCTATTATATTGATGATGGTGATGTTTCTTATTGAAAGCTCTTTTTTTGTTTCAAATATTTGGGTATATCCAGTATCAAAACAAATAGATAATATCAATTATGTTTTGTCAGTAACAGGAAAAAACGACTATGTACTAGAAGGAAATCATATTCGAACGAATTTATTTCGAAAGGACGTCGATTATTTCTGGTTTCAGACCGCACCAAATTATGGAGCTCTCTGCGTATACAAAAAATTAACCGGTTATTATTACGATCCGGTTTTTTTAGTAGAAAAATATCGGCCAAAAATAATTAATATTGAGTTATTTAATAATTTAGCAGAACGACATCATATCTCTGAAAATTATAGACCGACTGGAATAGATAATATGTGGGAACGAATAGATTGAGTATCCTTACGAGCAGTTTGACATTAAATATCAGTAGCACCATAGTTATGCTAAAAGTGGTGATAATAATGAAATTGAATTTTTTGAAAAAATTTAGTGATAGTACATGTATGTCTTGGCTAACCCAAGGAAGAATGACTTTATACTCATGGGCTTTGGTCATTGTCTTTTGGCATCAATATTGGCTGTATTTATTAGGCTTAATCTATAGTTCTGGCAATTTTGGTGGGGATTTTTTGGCTTACTATAGTGCATCATATTGCACTCAATCTGATTGTATTGTGGATGCATACGATTTACAAAAGTTTCATGATATACAGGCAAAGATAACAGATAATATGATAGGGGAGACCATATTTTTATGGCTTTATCCTCCGGTATTTTTTTTGTTTATTTTTCCTCTCTCAATATTTCATTACAATTTGTCCTTTGCTATTTGGATTATAGCTACAATAAGTGGTTATATATATATCTTAAAAAAATCATTACCGGATATGCCATTTTTCTTAAAGATGGGCTTAATTATTGGTTTTCCTGGCACATTAATTAATGTTATATTTGGGCAAAATGGTTTCTTATCAACATTATTTCTTGGAGGAGGTTTATTATTAATCGAAAGACATCCTTTTATGGGCGGTTTTTTATTGGGTATGCTTTTTTATAAGCCGCATCTTATTATTCTGGTTTTTTTTGCTTTGTACGCTGCTAATTTGCGGTCTGCCTTAAAAGGAATGATTTTGTCAGCAATTTCATTAACTACTTTGAGTATTGTTTGTTTTGGAATTAAGCCTTGGGCGGCTTTTATTGGAAGTATGCCTAATTTGCGCATCTGGTTAGCAGATCCCCGTTTCCCGCTCCATTATATGTCTTCGGTTTGGAGTGGCGCGATGCTTTTAGGTGTACCGAATGACGGAGCCATTGGGATCCAACTGATAGTTTCTACTATGTCTTTCATTATAATTATTTGGGCTTGGAAGCAGAAAATTGAGATGCCAATGAAAATGGCGATAGTAACAGTGTGCATATTTCTGTTCTCTCCATATTCTTTTATATACGATTTATGCATTATGGCTATCTCGATGGCGTGGTACGGATATGATGTAAGTCGAAAAGGATGGCTATCATTTGAAAAAAGTAGTTTGTTATTCCTGTGGTTTGTGCCTCTGTATGGCTTATTTCCTAAATTGCAAAATTTTCCTCTTATAATTTTAAGTTTAATCGGGTATGTGTGTTTGATTATCAGGAGAATAAAGGTGCAAAAGGCGCTTTGAATTCGAAAGTTCAAAGAAAGGGTATACTAGCATTTGCGTTTAGCGATTATTTTTTGTTTTATATATGGTATGTTTTTTGCAACCTGCATAATGGGGAATTTTCTCTTGAAAAAAAACACCCTGATATGACTTTTGCTTATTCAGATGTTGCCGTTGTATTGTCCGGATAAATCCGATCTCAGGTCCGAAGGAAGATGGTGTTTTTTATTGAAAAATTCAAAAATTCTATTCTGGATTACTATTTTTTTGAATTCATTTTTACTGTTTTTAGTGGAGCCAATGTTTAATAGAATGCTTCTTCCCATTGCGGGAAGTTCTATGTCTATCTGGAATATAGCCTTAATGTGTTTCCAGGTCCTTTTGTTAGGCGGATATATGTATACTCACTATTTGCCTAAACTGATAGGTTATAAGCCATATATGTACGTACATTTGGGCTTGCTCATCTCTAGTGCCATATTTTCATTTGTATATTTTCAAACAAAAGATTTTACAGTTAATACAAGTGATCCATCCATGGATATAATTATTATTCTTTTGTCAACAATAGGGATTCCGTATTTTGTAGTATCAACATCAGCAACGAATTTTCAAAAATGGTACAGCTTAAAATACAATACAAGTCCATATCATTTATATTCATTGAGTAATACTGGAAATCTCGTAGCCTTAATTGGATATGGGTTAGTTCTGGAAGTTCTATTCGGACTAAAAGATCAAATATTGTTGTGGAACGTACTCTACGCCACTGCGGTAGCTATCGGTGTATGGATAGGAACGTGGGTATATGCAAATCTTAGTGTTAATGATTTTACAGACGTAAAAGAACAGAACGAAGAGGCTAAGAAGGGGACAATCGGATTCACAACAAGAATGTACTGGTTATTGTTATCATTCATTCCTTGCGGTTTAATGATCGCTACAAACACTGTGTTGGCTAATCGAGTTAATGTATATTCCATACATTACTTTTGGATTCTGCCTTTAGCTATCTATTTGATAGCCTTCATAATTGCTTTCTCTAAACTGAAGCTATTTGATATTAGCGTATATGAGAAAATTGTATTTTGGTTACTGATGATTATTTTGGGAATATTATTCACGTCTTTTAACAACTATGTGTATATTGTGTCTATGCTTGTGTTGTTTATGGTAAGTTTAATATGTAACATATACCTTATGAAAGATGCGCCTGTTGAGTCCAACTTAACGGAATTTTATCTGTACATTTCAATAGGGGGAGCGTTGGGGGGAGTATTGGCTTCAATAGTGGCTCCGTTGGTATTCAATAATGTATATGAATACCCGATACTGATATTCATGTTCCTGGTTACCATGTTATTTAAACATAAGGAAATAGAACTATTTAAGATTGAACAATGGGAATACGCTATTCTATTCTTAGCAGGTTTTTGTGTTGTTATATTGAATGGGATGTCGACAAAAACAATGAACCTACTGGCCTTATTATTTATATTATTTGCTATAAGAAGAATATATGTACTGAGAAAAACAAGGCTTATTGTTCTTATCCTATTAGTTTTTCTTACATCAATTTTTAATTATAAAATATTACAAAAGCTAGATTATCAAGGTAGAAATTTTTACGGAATAAAAACGGTTTACAGAAGTGATTACGTCGATGGAGGAGGAAACAAGCATCAAATTGTTAACTTACTTGTTGGCAACACCCTGCATGGCTCACAATTCGAAAAAGGAAGCGAATATGAACTTGAAGCTTTGACATATTATGATAGAGCAGGTTCTACAATCGGAAGGTTCTTCACTGCCAATAAAGACAAGATAAGAACCGTGGGAGTAGTCGGATTAGGCGTTGGAATTTTAAGTGCTGTTAGTGAGGAAAGGCAGGAGTGGAAGTATTTCGAAATTGATCCTCAAATAGTAGCAATAGCGAAAAATCCTAAATACTTCACCATAATGGATAAGTATAAGCATGAGGTAGTTATGGGCGATGCTAGAATTAGTTTAAAAGCTGAAAATAATCATTATTATGATGTATTGGTATTGGACGCTTACAGTGGAGATATGATCCCGGCAAGCCTGTTAACGAAGGAAGCTGTGGAACTATATAAGAGTAAGCTGAAAGATAATGGTATCATTATCTTTCATATATCAAACAAACAATTTGAGTTAAAACCTGTTTTGAGCACTGTTGCAGATACCATAGAAACTGATTGTTATGTTGATACGGCACAATCAACAGGATCAATTGTAATAACTAATTCCGTTTGGGTAATGATGACTAATAATAAAGAGTTAGTATCAGATAGCTGGGTGAAGATAGAAAAATATGCTGACTTTGAAGTATGGACAGATGATAAATATAGTCTCGCTAGCGTATTGAAGAAGTAAAGAATTGCGATGAAATAATTGGAGTGACGGGCAGGAGAGGACTCTGTTTTTTACTCTGTTTTCATCACTTCACTCACCTCCACTATCCGTATAAATTCGGCCCGGTACCCTTGTGTATCGGGTCCTTTTGCGTTGTGGGCCAGATCCAGGACTTGCTGGTAAGAGGATTGGCCTTTGAATTCGGAATTGCGGAGCAGCATGGCGTATTCAGTGACGGCGACCGCGAAACGGAAATTATCGGATTGAATTTGACCTTCTGCTAGAGGGTTGACTTGTTTGCTAAAAAGAACGCTTTTATCTTCATTCGGCTTTTTATAGCGCACTTTTACCTGCAGCAAGTCTTCACTGGGAATAACGGTTGGTTTCTGATAAATCAGCGGGTCGACGGATACACCGGTTTCTTCTGCGTCTGCCGGAATAATTTCATATAATGCTGTAACGGAGTGTCCGGCGCCCATATCGCCGGCATCTTTTTTGTCATTGTTGAAGTCGCTGGCGGCAAGTGTCCGGTTTTCATAACCGATCAGGCGGTATTGTTTCACTTTGGCTGGGTTGAATTCTACTTGTAGTTTGACATCTTTGGCAATGGTGTAGAGAGTGCCGGCCATTTGGCTGCCGAGAACTTTCTTGGCTTCCATGGCATTGTCGATGTAGGCGTAGTTGCCGTTGCCTTTATCGGCTAACGTTTCCATCTTATTGTCCTTGATATTGCCCATGCCGAAGCCGAGAACGCTGAGGAAAATTCCGTCGTTACGGCGTTCTTCGATCAAACGGCTTAATTCACCTTCGCTGCTGACGCCGACGTTAAAATCGCCGTCGGTGGCCAGGATTACCCGGTTATTGCCACCGTCTAACAAGTTTTCTTTGGCAATTTTATAGGCTAGTTTGATTCCTTCGCCGCCGTTTGTCGATCCGCCGGCCTGCAGATTGTCAATGGCTTTACGGATCTTGTCTTTTTCATTGCCGGAGGTTGGTTCCAACGCTACGCCCGTGTTGCCTGCATAGACTACGATCGAGATTTTATCTTCCGGCCGGAGTTGGTTGACGAGCATATGAAAAGCAGTTTTCAAGAGCGGTAATTTGTTTTGTGCATTCATGGAGCCGGAAACGTCGATCAGGAAAACCAGGTTGCTGGACGGAATTTCAGCCGGGTGCAGTGTTTTCCCCTGCAGTCCGATCAAGACCAGTTGGTGGGCTGGGTTCCAGGGACAGGTTCCCACTTCCGTTGTCAGGGAAAACGGATGCTCGCCTGTGGGTTGCGGATAATCATAGGTGAAATAGTTCAGCAGTTCTTCCGTACGCACAGCATCAGCCGGCGGGAGTTTGCCGGAGTTGATGTAACGGCGGATATTGCTGTAGGAAGCGGTGTCCACGTCGATCGAAAAGGTAGAGAGGGCGTTGGTTGTTGTGTTTAGAAAGCTGACATCGGTAATCCGGGTATACTCTTCTGTGTTGTGTGTATAGGCCGGTGTGTAGTAGGCCATTTGGCTGTTGTAAGCGCTTGGTGCGGAGGCATATTCTGCCCGCGCCATCATCATGCCTCCTTTGGCCAATGTGCCAGGGGCAGCAGTCATTCGGTATTGTTCCTGGTCTGACGATTTTAGCACTACTATCGTATTATTGCTGTCGTTGCGTTGGAAGGTCAGGGAATATTTTTGCTGGAGAGTTTCAATGATTTGTTCTACTGTCTGGTTTGCCGGCAGTTGCAAATCAATCATCATTCCGGCGACTTCCGGTACGGCAAGCATGTGGATCCCGCTCTGTCGGCTCAGCAGGGCCAGTACGTCTTCCAGCGGCATTGCGCTCATTTCCAGCGTTTGTGCCAGTTCGGTCGTTTTGAGCCGGTCTTCGAGGTCGCCCGGAGCAGCCCAGGCGGCAGTCATTGTCAGTAACAGCAGTACGGTAAGAAATAATTTTCTCATGGTTGGTTCATCTCCCTTGTCAATGTTTGTTTCTCACTGTCCTAAACGGCGGCTGTAGGAAAAAGGTAACGGCTGTACGCAAAAACTATTTTTTTCGTCGATTTGTTACTTTTGCCGGTATTGTACGTTTTATTGGTAATATAGGCATCACGATTTACATTGACGAAGGTTTCCGTTTCCGCTTACAATATGGTAAGAATCGTTTTGACAAAGTTGGTGATGGAATGCCGATTGATGAAGCGGAATTGATTACGGGGGCGAAGGCGGGCGACCGGGCTGCGCTCAATGAACTGGTTGTACGGTACTGGCAGCCTGTGTACCAGTTTGCCGTATACAAGACAGGAAATATACAGGATGCGGAAGAATTGACGCAGGAGACGTTTATTCGCGTCTTTCGCGCTCTTCCAAACTACCAGATTACCGGAGCGGTATTTACCGCTTATTTGAAGCGGATTGCCGTGAACCTGATCACGGATTTTTGGCGCAAAAAAAGCCGCAGACCGGCGGTGGCCGATATTACGGAATATCATCAGTTGGCAGCGGATGGGGAAGAACCGGACCTTCAGTTGTTAAACAGTGAAATGCGGGAAACCATTGCCGGTGTTTTGCAGCAACTGCCGGCAGAACAGCGGCAGGCTGTGGAACTGCGGATCCTCGCCGGTTTGCCGGTTCGGGATACGGCGCTGAAAATGGGGAAATCGGAAGCGGCGGTAAAAATGTTGCAGCAGCGGGCTTTGAAGAATTTGCGCGCGCTATTGATGGAGACGGGTATGATTGAAAGTTGTGCAGGGAGGTGAGCTGAATGACGGAAACGATGGACAAAAATCAAGATATGGAGCTTCTATCGCAATTGCTGGATGAATTGAACGCTGGGCAGCAGCCGGAAAGTGAGGATCCGGAACTGGCCGAATTGGTAGCGGTAGCTGCGATGTTGAAACAAACGGGACCGGTTGTCCGGCCGCCGCAGCATCTCGTAGATCAAACCGTGGACAAGATTTTGGCCGATCAAGCCGATGCTCAGCCAAAACCGCAAAAACGCTCTTGGTTTTGGCGGAACCCTGGCATTCTGGGCGCGGCAGCTTCTTTATTGTTGGTCGTTGGGCTTCAGTTATATCCTTCCTGGAATAGTCCGGAGGTACAAACGGTATCCGCGCCTGCGGCTGTCGTGGAGAAACGAGAAGTTGCACCGCCGACGCAGCCGGCAGCAGACGGCGTGGAAAAAACGCCGGTCGTTGTAAGCAGGCAGCCAAGTCCTGCGCCTGTCGTGCAGGAGAAGGCAAGTGAGACGCCTGCCGAACGTCCGCCAGTAGCTGCGGATCCGCAGCCTTTGAATCCTTCGTTGTCAAATAGCGATAATTCGAGAAATTCTATAGCAAATCCAACCGGTCCGGCCGCACAGGAAACCACTAAAAAAGCGCCTGTCCTAAAAGAACAAGCGCCTGCAACCAACGAAAAAACGACTATTTTCAGCGAAAGGGCGGCGACGGTCAATAAAAGCGGATCCGCCTTTAAAGCAGCCGCTGTGATGATCGATGATCCGGCCGATCGTTGGCCGCTGCCGATCTTGTCTCTGCCGGGGCAGATTGCGGATGACCTCAGTCGTGATCCACAAACCGGCACGGTACGGCAGGTATTTTGGAAAGGTACTCCGCAGGAAGTAATCGTTACCCAGCGGATGCTCCGGCAAGAAGAGAAGGCGGCGAACCCTTCTACCTTGACCGGCAGCATTGAGGATAAGGTTATTACCGTCAATTCGGTAACCGTGATCATGTATAACCAGGAAGTGACGGTGGAAGGCAGTCGGTCAGAACAAGAGTTGAGGCAAATAGCGAAGCAACTGATCTTATAAATAAATAGAACTGGTCGGCATTGAGAGTGCGGACTGATCATAGCCATAAGCGGAAGTCAAGTGACAACAGTGAAGCGGTGGTTATGATCAGTCCGTGACTGTTTTACCAGCTGGGCGTCCAGATGTACTGGCCAGTCCGGTCGATGTAGCCTCTCTCGCCGTATGGCAACATGACTTCGGCGATCCCGTTGCTGTCAAAATCGCTGATCATGCGGTAAATCGGCGCGACGACCATTTCCCCGGCGGTATTGATCACGCCGGTACCGTTAGCTGTCCGAACTACAGCCAGACCATGATGAAATTC
>CAYUNV010000091.1:10505-11751 GCA_964446265.1 uncultured Negativicutes bacterium
GGAAGAACCCAGCGGCCTTGTTTGTCAATGAAGCCCCACAGGCCGCCCGTTTTTACCGCAGCCAGCCCTTCGCTGAATTTCCAGGCTTCTTCAAATTGCAGCGGGATGGCTTGGGCGCCGGTGGTGTCAATGAACCCATACAGCTTGTTTTTACAGACGATGGCTAGTCCTTCCTGAAACTGCTCCGCCCAGTCATATTCAAACTTGACGACCGTTTTTCCAGTCGTGTCGATGAACCCCCAACTGTTTTGGTTCTTTGGGCCATTGCTGACGGGGGTGATTTTTTCATTAAACAGATCCTGCCTTCCATAGGTGACGCGGTGAAAGGTCGGGGCAATGACTACTTTGCCTTGTTTGTCCAGGAAGCCCAACTTGCTGCCGTCAAAGAAAGCGATATAGCCGTTGCTGAGTTCCCAGGCGTCCGGATACGGAGTTTCCAGAAGGATGGCACCGGTGGTGTCAATAAAGAGGGTAGTGGTTGCCCGCACACAGGCTTTGTCGTTATGGAACGGATCGCCGGACTGGAATACGGGAGGAATGACCAGTTTCCCGCTTTTGTCAATATAGCCGACATTGCCGTTTGGTTCCACAGCGACAGCGGCCAGACCTTCACTGAAATCGTACGCCTGACGGAAGCGGGGCGGGATGACAATTTTGCCGCTGCGGTCGACGTAGCCCCATTTGTTGGCGGCAGCGGTCTGGACGGCAATCAAGCCGTCACTGGGTTTGCGGACGCCGGTATAGCGGGCCGGAATAACGATGGTTCCCTGCTTGTCAATAAAACCGTATAGCCCGTTGCTTTTGATCCGGTAGAGAGTTTCATCGGTTTCGGCGGCCAAAACCGATCCGCTGGGCAAGGAAACAACCCAGATCAATAAAAAGAACAGTATGGCTGTAATTCGGCGTTTGTCTGGCTGCATACCTTTAATCTCCTCTCGGGTTCTTGAGTACTACCGTATTTTTTCCGCATTATGGGAAAAATTCCTGCTGAGAATACACGAAATTTACGAAATACAAGATTTAAATTCCACAAAATGTAAAAACAAGTAACGATAGCAGGAGAATTATTCATTTCAGCGAAATAATGAATTAGTATAGATCAGCATAATGATGAGACTTTTCAACAGTATCACATTGCACTTTGGAGGTACTTTTTCGTAGTGGGTGAATTGGTAAGTGGTTTGATCAGCAATTTTTTGCAATTTTTTAGCTTTGCCCTGTTTACGCAGGTCATATCCGATCCGGT
>CAYUNV010000092.1:0-3747 GCA_964446265.1 uncultured Negativicutes bacterium
AAGCATGTAAATGCAGGAAACTATTTCTGTTTAGAGAAAATATAATAGAACGGCAGTTGAGGCCAGATAGTCTGTTTTTCCAAATGGCCTGCAGAGGAGGGTTACAATGGCGATCATGAAGGGGGCCGAGCCTTTTTTGCTGCCCGGCGGTGATCGGGGCGTTCTATTGGTCCATGGTTTTACTGGTTCTCCGGCCCAGATGCGGTTATTGGGCGAATTTCTGCAGCAGCAAGGCTATACCGTTTTGGCGCCACGGCTGTGCGGGCATGGAACCTGTCCGGAAGAAATGGCAGAGACGGTTTGGCGTCACTGGTATACGGAGGTCGAAAACGGCTATTATTATTTGCGGGGCCTTTGCCGGACGGTCAGCGTAGTTGGCCTGTCGATGGGCGCACTACTGGCCTTGAAACTGGCAGAAGAATATCCGGTCGGGCATGTTGTGACGATGAGCCCGCCATTTTTTCTCGCCGACAACCGTGTGTCTTTTTTACGGATCTACCGCCTGTTTCGGAATTATACGCCGAAGCGGCGTCTTAAATTGTATCCGGTTGACTCCCACTATTCGGTCGCGTATAATCGCACGCCATTGAAGAGTTTGGCCAGTTTGCTGGAGTTGATTGAACAGATGAAAGGCCGCTTGGCGGCAATGACAAGACCACTGTTGATCATCCAGTCCCTAAGCGAGCATACGGTTCGGCCGGAAAGCGCCCAGTTTCTTTATGACAATGCGGGGAGTTATCACAAGGAATTGCTTTGGTTGAAAAAATCGGGGCATATTATTACGTTGGACAAGGAACGGGAACTGGTTTTTGCGGCGGTACATGAGTTCCTTTCCGCCCCGGATTATGATTTCCCGGTTGAGGGATGAAGGGAACGCGGCGGAATTATGTTTCAATAGGGTTCAAAGTGCTGTGATCGGTTTGTAAATAAGGAGGAGTTTTGATGGCAATGCAAGATGAAAACAGCTGGTGTTTTGCCTGTGGGCCGGATAATCCCATGGGATTAAAGCTTACCTTTTATGAAGAAGACGACACATATAAAACCACGTTTACGGCGGAGAAACAGCATCAGGGTTATAACGGGATTGTCCATGGCGGCATTGTCAGCACACTGTTGGACGAGGTGATGGCCCGCTACATTTACAGCAAGGGAATACAGGCGGTAACCGCCCGTTTGGAAGTGCGGTACCGCAACCCGACGCCGATAGGGCAAAAGCTGCTGATCAGCGGCAAAATCGTCAGCCAGCGCCGGAAAATGTATGAACTGAGCGGAACGATTTGTTTGGAAGACGGAACGGTAACGGCAGAAGGCAAAGCCATTGTGATGGCGGTGTGAGCCGCCGGTGTAAGTCTGGAGAAGGAAGAGGGGGGCATGGGCAATGACGTTGGATGAAAAAATCTTGACTTTCATGCGCGAGGACGCCTATCGACCGCTGAGCGCCGAAGATTTGGCGGAGGAAATGGAATTAAAGGCCAAAGATCTGGCGGATTTCTGGAGTGTGCTGGACAAATTGGAAGCCGAAGCTGCGATTATTAAGACCCGTTTTGGCAAATACGGCGTGCCGGAACGGATGAACCTGGTAGTGGGGACGTTGTCGGCCCATGCAAAGGGGTTTGGGTTCGTCGTTCCCGACGATCCGGCGGAACCGGATGTATATATTCCGTCCGATGCGCTCTTGAGCGCGATGAACAAAGACCGGGTCGTGGCCCGTATCCACAGCCAGGCGACCGGGCTCCGGCGGGAAGGGGAAATTATCCGGATTGTCCGGCGGGCCAACCTGCAAGTTGTGGGGACATTTGAGACCAGCCGCCATTTTGGCTTTGTTACGCCCGATGACGCCCGCATTACGCAAGATATTTTTATTCCCCGCGAAGACTGGAATGAGGCGAAAAGCGGCGCCCGCGTCACCGTAGAGATTACCAAGTGGCCGGAAAAGAAGCGCAGTGCGGAAGGAAAAATCATTGAAATCCTCGGTTACAAAGGGGATCCCGGCCTGGAGATCACCGCTATTATAAAAAGCCACCAACTGCCGCTGCGGTTTCCGCCCGAAGTGGAGCAAGCGGCAGAGCATGTGGAGCAAACCATCCGGGAAAGCGAAATTGCCGGGCGGCGTGATTTGCGGTCCGTGCCGATGGTTACGATCGATTCGGAAGACGCCCGGGATCTCGATGATGCCGTAGACGTGCAAAAATTGCCGAATGGCCGCTATCTGCTGGGCGTGCATATTGCCGATGTCAGCCATTATGTGCAGGAAAATTCGCTGCTGGACCAGGAAGCCCGCCAACGCGCCACCAGCGTGTATTTGGTGGACCGGGTTTTGCCGATGCTGCCACCCCGCCTGTCGAATGGGATTTGCAGTTTAAACGCCGGCGAAGACCGGCTGGCCATGTCGATCCAAATGGAAATCGATCCGTTGGGCCGGGTCTTGCAGTACGAAATCTTTCCCAGTGTGATCCGTGTCCAGACGCGGTTGTCGTATACCATTGTCCGGAAAATCGTGGCCGACCGGGACGAAACACTGCGGCAGGAGTACAAGGAATTGGTGCCGCAGATTGAAGAAATGGAAGGGTTATGCCACATTTTGCGCCAGCGGCGCATGAAACGGGGCGCCATTGATTTTGATTTTCCCGAACTGAAAGTTAAATTGAATGAGCAAGGCCAACCGCTGGCTATCCTGAAGCGGGTCCGGACGATTGCCGAATCGATCATTGAAGAATTCATGCTGGTGGCGAATGAAACGGTGGCGGAACACATGCATGGCCTGGGAGTGCCATTTGTCTTCCGGGTGCATGAGGAGCCGGCCTCGGAAAAAATGGAGAAGCTCAACAAATTGTTGCACACGTTCGGCCAGCGGATCAGCGGCACGGATGATGTCCAGCCGATGGCGCTGCAAAAAGTCCTGGCCCGCATTGCCGGCCGGCCGGAAGAACGGATCATCAGTACGGTCATGCTGCGGTCATTGAAACAGGCCAAATACCAACCGGAAAATGTCGGCCATTTTGGCCTGGCGGCTACCTATTACACGCACTTCACCTCGCCGATCAGGCGCTACCCGGATTTGATCGTCCACCGCCTGATCCGCGAAACCCTGCAGAAAGGCGGGATTTCTCCGAAACGGCGGGAAAAACTGGCGGCCATTTTGCCGGAAATCACCCTGCATTCGTCGCAGCAGGAACGGGCTGCCGCGGAAGCGGAACGCGACACGGTCGATTTGAAACTGGTTGAGTATATGGCGCAGTTCATCAATGATGAATTTGACGGCGTAATCAGCGGGGTTACGGCGTTCGGCCTGTTCGTCGAATTGGAAAACGGCGTGGAAGGGCTGGTTCATGTATCAGCGATGGACGACGATTATTACCACTACCTGGAAGACCAGTACGCCCTGATCGGGGAGCGGACCAAAAAGACGTACCGGCTGGGCGATGACATCAAGGTCATCCTCACCAAGGTGAACGCCGAGGAACGCAGCATCGATTTTGCGCTGCATCCGCAGACCATGGCAACGCGGCGCCCGGGCCGACAAGAAACGGGCGGGCCGCGCGGCTACAAAAAAACCAGCAAAAAAGCCGACGAGAAGAAGCCGACTGCCAAGAAAGCGAAGAAACGGACGGCGGATAGCCGCAAAGCGAAGCCAAAGGCGAAGGCGAAGCCTGCGGCGAAGTCGACGGCGAAACGAAAATAAAGAGTGTGTCAGGGGGACGGGGGTGGGACGCTCGGTGTCACGAACCCGGGCCGGGGGGGCGGGGG
>CAYUNV010000092.1:3757-8994 GCA_964446265.1 uncultured Negativicutes bacterium
GGGCCCAGGTGTACGGGCTTGTCCCCCCCTTGCCACGAACCCCGTCCACCTGACACCCCCCCCTGACACCCCCCCCTTACACACCCCCCTGACTCCACCCCCCTGACCGTAAGCTGGAATTTGTGGTATAATGATACAGACATTCGATAGCGGCGAGGTGCAGACCATGGAGAAAAAAACCAATAAAATCATAGCGGAAAACCGGAAAGCGCGGCATGATTATTTTATTCATGAAACATATGAAGCCGGGATGGCCTTGACCGGCACGGAAGTAAAGTCCTTACGGGCCGGCAAAGCGAACCTGAAAGACGGCTATGCGGCGATAGAAAATGCAGAATTGATTTTGCGGAATGTGCATATCAGCCCCTATGAACAAGGCAACCGCTTTAACCAGGACCCCCTCCGCCCCCGTAAATTGTTGATGCACCGTTATGAAATCAATAAATTGATTGGCAAAATCAAAGAAAAAGGCTTTACCTTGGTTCCGTTGAAACTCTATTTTGTCCGCGGCCGGGTCAAAGTGGAAATCGGACTGGCCAGCGGGAAAAAGAATTATGACAAGCGGCAGGATATTGCGGAAAGGGATGCCAAGCGGGACATTGACCGCGCGGTGCGCGACCGGCAAAGAGGGGATTGAAAAAAATTTAAAAATAACTTAAGGATTTCCCTGATCCTTACGATATAAATAGTAAGACCATAATGGAAAACTCAGGGACGATCCGATAAGGCAATTTTTTTCTTGCAGGATGCAGGAAAAAAGGCACTTATTGGATTATTTTTTTGCGGATTCTGCTGTGATCAAATAGAATTCCAAGACAAAAATGCGATAATACAGCAGGAAAACTAAATTTTCAAGGACGATTCGATATAGCCGAACTAACCCTGCAGGATGCAAGGGTGATGTTGGGACAATTGGGTTGTCCTTTTTTATTTTGCCAAAGCAGCTTTTCTAATTTTGGCGGATTGAAGGGCAATCGGCGACGTTCGCCTGCGAAGGCAAACTTGGCGAACAGAAAGGTTTCTAATTTGGAATATATTCAAGGAGGAGAAGCGCAATGTTGGTATTGGGAAGAAAACCCGGGGAGTATATTATGATTGGCGAAGACATTATGGTGAAGGTGGTCCGCAGCGATTCGGGCGATTTGCGTCTGGCGATTGATGCCCCGAGAAGTGTCAATATTACGAGAGGAGAAATCTTTGAAAACAAAAAGAAATATCAACCGATGTAAGAGGGGAAAAAGATGAAAAACAAAATAGCGAAGCAACGATACCAACGCTTCAAGGACGATAACCTTTGTTGAACCGGCAGGAGGTCGGAACAAACAACAAGGGAAATCGTCCTTTTTGTGTTAAAAAGGGGGAGAAAAAATGAGTACATCGGCTATTACCAGTTCCACGTCCACGGCCTCTACGACCAGTACAGCGAGTACTACGAACAACACAACAATGAGCATGACGGATTTTCTGGAATTGCTGGCCACCGAATTGAAGTACCAAGATCCGTCCGATCCGGTCAGCGCCACGGAGTATGTCAGCCAGATGAGCCAGATCAGTTCCTTGCAGCAGTTGTCGAATATCAACACTTCGCTCAACAACACCGCAGCGTACAGCATGATTGGCAAGACGGCAACCTACTCGACTACGGATTCATCCGGCAATACCACGACCGGCAGCGGTACCGTGCAGTCGGTAACGATTTCAGGCAGTAATACGTATGTGAATGTTGGCGGGACCACCGTATCGCTTGATTCCATTACCCAGGTCGCCAGCAGTTCGACGACAAGCGCTTAATTTGTGCGCGACGATCCAGGGTTAATCAATGAACGAAATTAGCTGGACCCCATAGGGGAGGCTAATGGCTATTTCCGACCGACAGAGGAAATAGAAAATTAGGAGGGCTTTTTCTATGATGAACGGGTTAAATTCAGCGGTATCCGGGCTGAAAGCCCAGCAGACCGCGCTGGACGTCATTGCCAACAATATTTCTAACGTCAGTACGACAGGCTATAAATCGCAATCGGTTACATTCAGTGACCTTTTAAGCCAAACGCTGAGCGCTGCATCCGGCGCAACCTCGACTTCAGCGGGAACGAACGCGACGCAGGTTGGCCTTGGTGTTGCCGTTTCCGGCGTCAGCACGGATATGTCGGTAGGCAGTACGGAAACTACCAGCGATTCCATGGATGTGGCGCTATCCGGCGACGGATTTTTGATTGTAACCGGCGGATCGGCAGGAGAATATCAGTTTACGCGTGATGGCGATTTAGCGATTGATGAAAGTGGCAAT
This sequence comes from uncultured Negativicutes bacterium, assembly GCA_964446265.1. GTDB lineage: Bacteria > Bacillota > Negativicutes > CTSoil-072 > CTSoil-072 > CTSoil-072. The sequence continues at coordinate 6,045 of CAYUNV010000092.1, forward strand.
TTAAATGTGAACGGCTACAAAGTCTGCGGCTGGGAATCGTCTTATACTTTGGATGAAGATGGGAATAAGGTGTTTGCCACGACCGGCGAAGTAGAGCCAATTAATATTTATAGCGGCAACAATAAGATTATGGCGGCAGAAGCCAGTTCCTCCGCCGATTTTAGCGGCGGTCTGGATTCCAGCGCGGAAGTTGCGGCGAACGCGACCGGGTTGACCAATATTGGCGATACAACCGATTTGACGTATGATGCCGCTTCGGAGATTACCGTGTATGATGCGCAAGGAAATAGTTATGATGTGACGGTAAACTGGAAAAAGTGCGCGGTAGAAGACGGGATTACGAGCTGGTACTGGGAAGCAGACAGCAGCGATGCGTCCATTAGTCCGTCCAGCGGGTATGTTGCCTTTGATTCTGACGGAAACATGGTATCGTCGGCTACGACTCTTTCGGCGGCAGTCGACACAACTTCCAATACTGCCGGTTACGCTTATTCCAATGTCAGCGTCGGAACCGGTTCGACAACCGGTGATTATACGGTTACCACCACTGAAAACACGGATGGTACCTGGAATGTTACACTGACTTCAGCCACGGATTCAACGATCACAGAAACGGTAAGCAGTTCGGATGACGGTTCGGCAACCTTTACTCTCAGCGACGGAACCACGGTTACCCTGTCAGCGCCAACGACTCTTGCGGCCGGGACAACTACGTTTACAGTCAGTTCAAGTTCCTATACGTTTGATGAAACCCCTTCGATTACGGTTACGCCGCCGACGACAGCCGGTACCGATCCGGTTACGCTGGAACTCGATTTTGCTGACATTACGACGACGAATATTGATGACAGCGATGTCACCGGTTCTGCCGACGGATATGCGTCCGGCACGCTGCAAAGTTTAAGCATTTCTTCGGATGGAACCATTACCGGAACGTATAGCAACGGTGAAACCCAGTCGCTGGCACAGATTGCCCTGGCGATGTTTAACAACCAGGAAGGATTGGAAAAAATAGGCGACAATTTGTATACCGCTACGACCAACTCCGGAAGTTACGACGCGGTGGTTGCCGGTACCAATGGTTCAGGCACGATGACTTCCGGCGCATTAGAGTTGTCCAATGTGGATTTGGCTTCCCAGTTTAGCGCGATGATGGTCAGCCAGCGCGCGTATCAGGCCAATACGAAGGTGATTACTGCTGCGGATGAAATGTTGCAATCCCTGATCAATATGGTCGGTTAAGGAATTGAGAGGGGCGCTTTTCCATGGGATCAGTTTTTGGTACATATAGTATTGCCTATTCGGGCATGGTTGTCAGCCAGGCGGCGTTGGCGGCGACGAGTACAAACCTTGCCAATGTGAATACGACTGGGGCTTCGAAGGTGGAAGTGGCCAACGCGGAACAGAATACGGTCCGAGCCGACGGAACCTCTTCGGGCGATGGTGTTAGCGTAGCATCGATTACCCGCTCGCGGGATCTGTTTTTGGACGGCACATATCGTACCCAGAATGCAAAATCCACCTATTGGTCCGTGAAAAGCGGCAATTTGGAATATATGGATGAGATACTTGGCGAGTACGATACGAGTTCGACGGACACTTCGACAACCACTTCCGGCGTCCAGGCGGCCATTGATGATTTTTTTAGCGCCTGGGAAACAGTATCTACGGATTCTGCGTCCGAAAGCACCCGGACATCTGTTGTTTCGGCCGGCTTGGACTTGGTCGAAATGCTGGTCAACGTCGATGAACAGCTCCAGCAACTGCAGAAAGATGCGGTGACCGGTGTGCAGGATGGCGTGGATAGTCTGAATGACCTCGCTTCACAGGTTGCGGATTTGAACGGACAAATTACCCAGGCAGAAGCCGGCGGTGGGGAAGCCAGTTATTTACGGGATCAGCGCGATGCGCTGTTGGACCAGATGTCTTCCCTGGCCGATATTAAAGTCACGGAAACCAGCGCTGGCTTGCAGGTATCGTTGGGCGGCATCAATTTGGTAAATGGCGATAAAACCCACACCTTGGCCGTAGAAGGTGATGGATCGGCCAATAACCCCTTGACCGTCGTGTGGCAAGATTTGGATTGTGAAGCCAATCTTACCGGCGGCAGCATCAAAGCGTATTTGGAGGATGCCGATCAGACCGGCTATGAAACGATTGATGAGAGCAGTCTTCCCTTTGCATTGACTACGGATGCAACCAGTTCAATCAGTACGATGCGTCAGGCAATGAATGATTTAATTACGACAATCGCCGCCAAGGTCAATTCGTTGAGCACTGCAGGGGTTGATCTGGACGGAAACAGCGGGCTGGCATTTTTTACCGTTCTCGATTCGGATCAGCCGCTGAGCATTACGAACATAGAAGTGAACCCGGAATTAGTTGCCGATACGGATAAGTTGGTTACTTCTTCCAGAACGGCAGACGGAGATAATTCCATTGCCAAACAAGTTTGCGATCTGGCCGATGATTCGACGCTGTACCAAAGCGGCGGCTTATCGATGGATATCACGGATTTTTATAAGTCGGTCATTTCCTGGTTGGGAACGGCCGGGGAGTCGGCGGCGAACAGTTATGAGACCCAGGCTGCCTTGGTGTCGCAGCTAGATACGCAGCGGCAATCGGTTTCGAGCATTTCTACGGATGAAGAATTGGCCAACATGATCAAATATCAAAATGCCTATGCGGCCAGCGCCCGGGTCATCAGCACGATCGATGGTCTTCTCGGCGACCTCATCGACGCATTTTAGGAGGAGGGAGTGAAATGGCTTCCGCTTTTTTAGGAATCAGTATCGCCAAAAGTGGTTTGAACGCCGCCCAAATCGGCATGGCAACAACCACGAATAATATGGCCAATATCGATACGGATGGCTATTCCCGGCAGGTGGTGAGCCAGGCAGCCATCGGCCCGGCCGCGGTGTATAGCAGCAGTTTAGTAGGCAACGGCGTA
>CAYUNV010000092.1:9004-11698 GCA_964446265.1 uncultured Negativicutes bacterium
GTAAAAGTAACGTCTGTCGACAGCGTGCGCAGTTTTCGCATGGATCAAAAATATTGGCAGGAGAATGGTGCGGCCAGCAAATGGGAAGCAAAATCGACGTATATGGAGCAAATCGAGACGGTTTTTGGCAGTACGGATAGCAGCGACATCAGTACGGCTTTCGATAGTTTTAATTCGGCGTTAGAAAGTTTGGCTACCGATTCGACCAGTTCCTCGGCGCGGACGGTCGTGCTGGAAGCTGCAAATGAGTTTTGCACGACCTTGAATGATGCTGCGAGCCAACTGACGCAACTGCGAAACGATGTCAACAGTGATGTGAAAACGACGGCCGACCAGATCAATTCGTATGCAACCCAGATTGCCGATTTAAACAAGCAGATTTCCGTCGCTTCAACTTCCGGAGCGTCCACCAATGAATTGGGAGACCAGCGCAGCTTGCTGGTGGACCAACTTTCTTCTCTGGTTGGCGTCACCGTAACGGTGACGGACACCGGTTCTTACAATATTAATATCGGTGATACCAATTTGGTAAACGGCGACGAGGTCAATGGGCTGGAGTGTTACACTGTGACCGACAGTGCCAGCGATCAATACGGAATGTACGGAATTCGCTGGGCTAACAGCGGGGAAGATTTGGATGCCGGCGATACCGGCGCCCTTTCCGGCTATCTTGAACTGCGGGACGGGAGCAGTTCAGATAATAAAGGGATCCCTTATTATTTGAGTCAGCTGGACGAATTTGCCCGGACCTTTGCGCAAGCGTTTAATGAAGGGGTTACTTCCGGAACGACAACTTATAACGGACATGCGGACGGAGCGGGGATTGCTGGTTCCACGGGAACACGCTTTTTTTCTTATGATGATTTGTCATCGGCAGAATTGATGGCAAGCGAAGCGGATACGGAAGCCGTGTACCAAAACATCACCGCGGCGAATATTTCCGTAGCGAAAGACATTCAGGAGGATACTGATAAGATTGCCACGTCGGCTGCTGCGGGCGAGGATGAAAACACGGACAATATCGACGATATGATCAGCATCTGCGAGGAAGTTTCCCTCTCCGGCAAAGCTACCGTGAATGATTTGTACAATACGATCGTTGCTGCTGTCGGTACGGACAGTTCGTATGCGCAAACGGAATATGAGCGCAAAGACGCGATTGCAACCTATATTAACACAAGCCGGGAGTCCGTATCCGGAGTTTCCAGTGACGAAGAAACGGTGAATTTGACGGTATACCAGTCGGCCTATGAGGCATCGGCAACAATGATGAGTACGTGGAGTGAAATCTATCAAACAACCATCAACATGGTGGATGATTAGTAGGGAGGCCGTCTCATGCGGATAACCAACGGAATGATCGCAGCCAACACGCTGCGCAATATCAATAAGGCGGCTAACCGGCTGGCGGATGCCAATGCCGCCGTCTCCTCCAATCAAAAAATACAGAAGGCTTCCGATGATCCGGTGGTGGCGGCGCGGGCGGTGACGTACCGCAGTTATGTGTCGCGGATTTCGCAATACCAGGATAACGTGGATGCTGCCGACGGCTGGCAATCGGCGACGGATGACGCGTTGAGCAATTTAAGCGACGTGATTACGACGGTGAAAACCCTGGCCACCGAAGCAGCCAGCGATACCTGCACCGAGGAAGATCTGGCCGATATCAAAGCCCGGGTCGAAACGTTGCGGGATGAGGCGGTTTCTATCTTGAACACGTCGTATGCCGGCCGGTATGTGTTTGGCGGCTATAGTACGAGTGAAGAGCCGTATGCAGTGACTTCGACGGAAATTGGCGATACCGTGACGTTCAAAGGAGACTATTTAAGCTATGGCGGCGTGATTTCAGCGGATATATCGGATTCGGATATTGAGGCGTTTTATACAGACAATGTCGATTCGGCCTACAATTCGTTAAGCGATGCAGCAGCCGGCGCGTTAACGTCTTATACTGCTGCGCAATCTGCGGCGGATGCCAGTCCCGGTGATGCGACGTTAGCCACATCGGCAGCAACTGCCAAAACACTGTCGGATTCATTGGCAACGGCGGTTACTGCATTTGGCGGCGCTGCCAATATTACGGACGCTATCACGAGCGCCCAGACGATGTACGATACGGTAACGAAGGCTGTGACGACTTACGGGGAGACTACAACCTTGGATGACGCCGCGGCCAGCGCCTTGACGGCCTATACAACGGCCCAGGCTGCGGCGGATGCGGATCCTACGGACACGGATCTGGCGGATGCGGCTGCCGCTGCCAAAACGGTTTCCGATACGCTGGCAGCTGCGGGTACGATGTATGGCGGCACCACTACGATGGCGGATGGCGCAACCGATGCCCAAGCCATGGTAGATACGCTGACTACAGCAGCCGCCAATACGGACCAGGATATTAACTATGACATCGGTTTTAATAGTGAAGTGACGGTCAATATCGAAGGCCAGGACGTAACCGGCGAAGGGGCGTCCGGCAGCAGTCTTTTTGATACCTTCAGTAAATTGTTACTGGCACTGGACGGGGATACCAGCTACAAATCCGCAGGGGTGGGTTCATCGGGCAGTGTGACAGTTACAACCAATTCGCTGGATATTAGTGGTTTGATTGATGAATTTTCCACCGACCTGGACCGTGTTACCGTTTGCCAGGCTACACTGGGGGCCCGTATGGATATTGTGGGTACGGCATCGGAT
>CAYUNV010000093.1:0-7346 GCA_964446265.1 uncultured Negativicutes bacterium
CTGACCCCTAACGCTTTGAATTCTTTCCCGCAATATTCACAGTTAAGAACATATGCCGTTCGGTGGTCCTTTTCCCATTCTCTTTTACAACTTAATGAACAATATTTGCGCTTCCGCCCGCAACTTTTTTGTTCAAGCTTCGTGCCGCAATTAAGGAAAACAACAAAAAAACATTTCCTCTTTCAATACTTCGCGGTATTCCGTCACCAACTTTGAGGCATAACCATTTAAGCCTTCTCTTATGCAATAGTTTCTAACCGTATCTCTTGATAGCCCTGTAGCCTTTGCTATTTTCCCATATCCGATACCCTGGTACCGTAATCCTCCCGTGTCTCAAAACCATAATTTATAAATAATAGTCGCCGACATTCCTATTGCTACAATGAATTTAATAAGCATTCCCAGCAATTGTCCTTTTACTACCCCTTTAGCAACTTGGAGTGCCTTCATCTTGTCATTAGCATTTTTATATTCGACATAGTAGCTGGCGGAAAATCCACCTAGCACTGACCCAATGATGGTTCCAATAATGGGCAGTATTCCAGTGCCTATTATTCCCCCTGTTATCGCACCAAAAAAGGCAGCCGCTGTCGCCTTCCCTGAAGCTCGTTCTTTTTTAGCGCCCATAATACCAGCTAAAAACTCCATCAATTCACCACTCAGCCACAATCCGGCCAGCGTCAGCAAAGAACCATATGTCAAGTGTACAAAATCTTCCTGCCAACCATAAGAAGCAGCCACTACTACTATTAATAAATTACCTGGCAATCCTACTAGAGTAAGAATAATTCCTATAACAAGCATTACTGCCATAGTAATATTTAGCAGTAAAGGAATATATTCCACCATTAGAAGCCACCTGCCTTGTCCAACTTAATCAGTTCCCAAGAAAATTGCATATACCCCATACCGATCAAAGAAATAATCGACTTGATTTAACTGTTTCTCACCGATAAGCCGAATTACAAAAGGACGTCCCAGCCGCCGCGCAATCCAAAATGTCGCAATAGCGCCCAACTGACTTCCAACGAATGAATACACCATTCCTAATATGGAACCATATATCCAAAATGCGACAATTATGATTACAAATGCTGGAATAGGGGAATAATCGCTTGCACCACCAACAGGAAGATAATTGTTGCAGGCCCCCAGATACCAGTGGACAGAACTAAGTTCTTTAGCGTTTCGACATCTCCGGCAATCAATATCTTCAAAAAGTTAACCACCAAGTTTTCAAGCAAAAATCCCCATATTACTCCACCTAGAACCAGCCAACCTGCTACTGATATCCCTAGCGGACTATTTATCCAAAATTTACGTATCACGGCTTTTTGATTATCTCCTTGAACCAAAACTAAAGGCCCTGCATTGGCGATAAGCCAGCGCGGTGGATGTCAGCATCTTTTTCCTTGAATTACTCAGTTCAAACCAAAACCGATATTATTGAAGTTAACTTTTTTGTTTCAAACTACTGCAGTTTGAAACAGAAGGATTTTCTTCTTCACTCCTATCATTTTTAATTAAATAATAAGACGCTATACCAGTTACTGCAACCAATCCCAGCATAAGCGAAGTTAACAAATAAGTTTGCAAGTTTAAGATTTCAACCGCAACCTGATATGTCCCAATAAATCCAAATAAGATAAAGACTCCTGCTGAAACCAGTTTGATTGTTTTCTCAGGTATCTTTTTACACATCACAACGCCTATTACAATACCTATCGCATCGGCAATCAGCATACCAGTAGTCGTTCCCATCAAGATTCCAATGGGATTAGCAGGAAATTTAGCAGCAAGCGATATTGTTGCCAGTTGCGTTTTATCTCCCATTTCTGCTATGAAAAAGGCAATGGCAACTGTAGCAATTGCACCATACTTGCTTGTTCGATTCTCTTCTCCTTCTAATTTATCTCCCCTTATTGTCCACAGTCCAAAAAATATAAAAGATAATGCGGCAATTCCTTGAACCCAGGCTTGTCCGGTTTCAAACGTAGTAATGTAATTACCGACAGCTACGGCCAGGGCATGGTTTAACACCGTCGCTAAAAACACGCCAATCATTACCTTGGATGCTTTATATTTTGTTGCAAATGCCATGGCTAAGAGTTGAGTCTTGTCCCCCATTTCAGCCAATACGACTGCGCCTGTGGAAAATAAAAATGCCATTAATGTTGAGTCCATTTCAAACACCCTTTCAAAATTATTTCCTTCAAAAAACAAAAAGACTTTTAGCATAATTCACAGTCGTGAATATGCTAAAAGTCTCGTTACCAAAATTGGCTACAAAGCCAGGTGAAAATCCATCACCAGTATGTTGACTTTGTATATCTAACTACTCCCTTTTAGTAAAAAAAGTATACCATTTATGCACGATGCTTGTCAATTATTGATTCTAATGTTTTATTTCCCAGAATACTTGTTGTTTTAAATCAACTTCTCAATTTGATATATTGCTCAAAATTACGCCAACATGTCAAACAGGCCGGTCAAGGTGATTACAGCTCACCCCAACCGGCCTGTTTGCTTTCTATTCAACTGTCCATTCTACCTCTGTGCCGTCCCGCGCGATCCGATTGGCTCCTTTACCGTCTAGGAACTCTCGGTAGATCCGCTTGACGATTTTAGCTTGCTTTCCATTGATGATCAATTTGCCGTTTTTGTCTTTGTCATAACCAAGAAATTTAACATGGTGTTTTTTGCATAGTTCCCATCTTGGCATGAGCTAAAAATAGTGCTCGAAATATTGTTCTGCAATAATAAACCACACAAATTTCGCGGGAGACTAATTATCCCCACCTAAATTCTACCCCTAAAGTTCCGACAGGAAACTCCCACTTTTCCAAAATCGTCTTTCCGCACAATACACGGCAGGTTCCACATTCTAGGCAACCTGCATAATCAAAATGTACGCCCCCTTTTTCGTCCAGCTTGTAAAGACCTGCCGGACAAGCAAGCATAAGTTTTTGATACTCTTTCCTATCAATGTCGCCTTGCTTTAAAACAATATGGGCATTTTCTTCATCAACATAGAATTTATCGACACCAAGTTTTTGATCAATATTCAATGTGCTCACAGGGAACGCACCCCTTTCCAGGCGTCTTTGCGTGAGGAACCTGTCTTACTCGATGCAATATCCATATATACATCTACCAGCAACCATTTATTATTAGCGGCTATTACTCTTGTCAGGTGTGTGTGATACTTGGGCGATAAGACTTTGCAATTGTTCTGCGCTGTTTGTGCTGACCCTGGCATAAATGCCCACGCGCTATTCTCATTTCGGAGGCTTGGTAGGTATGTATTCAATTCGTTTGTTTTCAAGCATGACAAAACCTCCGCAATTATAAATTCCTTTACAAATGGAATTTAGTTGAGTGAATGCAAACTGATTATTTTACTTTTTGTTTGGCCTTCGTTTAATATTTAAAAGGAATTTCATATCACCTAATGGAAGCGTTTCATCAAACATCACCCATTTTCCATCGTGATATGTTTTGGCAGAATCAAAGACTTCAAGCGTCCTTGATGAGAGACTGTTTCGGATTGCATTGACCTTTTTTTGTTCTTCTTTGCCGAAGATAATCATTAAGCCCAGGCAATCTTGCTTTGCGTATAATGCACATAGCGTTTTTCCGCCACGGCGGTATTTGTACTCATATTTCCACTTTTTACCACCGTCATTCCATTGGTAATCCATGTCGTATATGGAATCAATTACAGCGCATATACCCTTCCAGGCGGAATACTTTTTAGTTCCAATGAGTAATTGCATTTCCTGTTCTGTCGGTATTTGCTTCAACTCAGTCACGGTATCACCTCTTCATGAACTCTTCGACACGCTGCTCGATAATCTCTGTCAAAGTTACACAGGTTTTTGAGGCATTCATCTCCCGTGTCACAGCATATATTTTTTTAGGAATGATTGACCAACCTACTTGCATTACCATCACCATATCATTTTCTGAAATAAATTGATATCCAATGTAGCTTTCATTATTAAGGAATATTTTAATGTATCGAGCATAAAAGACGGAGACAAATTGGTTAAGAACACTATTTAGAGAATCGCTTGGGGCTATTTATTAGGAAACATTGCACTTATAAAATGCTTTGCCGGTGCTGACAAACATCGCCGACGCAGCCAGATTACAGATTTGTTTATTTTGAGGGGAGAATCAATAATTTCTATATATTTTAAATTATGTCCAGTCACTAGGCCTAAGGCTGATTTTGGCACAACGGCCAGGCCGACTCCCTCATTGGCCCATGCCAAGAGAGATCTAACATCATCTCCGGTACAAAAAATCTCTGGCTCAAACCCAAATTTTTGACAGCATTCGGTAAGCATGGCTACGTTGCTGCGGTGGATTAGCAGGGGTTTGCCCTCCATTTCAGTGACAGCCATAGGTTGAAGAATGGAGCCAAAGCATGACTCCTGCGAAATGGCGACAATCATAGGCTCTGACGGCAAATCAATCCAGTTATAGTCCTCTAGTCTGAACACCGACCGCGCAATCCCAACTTCAATTACCCCGTTATTTAGAAGATCCAAAACCCGATAAGTGTCCCCCTCCCATAATTGAAACTTTACCTTCGGATAGTTTTGGTGGAAGGTGCGAATCAAACCAGGCAAGAGCGTCACCCCTGCCGAAGCAATTGTTCCTATCGACAATATTCCTTTATATCCCTCATGCACCTCTTTTAGTTCGACAGCCGTAGTTTGTAATAGCTCCAGAATTTGCCCTGCCCGTTCCTGAAGAAGCCTCCCCGCCTCGGTCAACCTGATCCCGCGGTTGTATCGCTCTACTAACGTTAGGCCCAGTTCATTTTCTAAAAGTTTTAGTTGCTGACTAAGTGATGGCTGTGTCATAAACAGCCGTTTGGCCGCACCCGTAATATGCCCTTCTTCGGCAATAGCCTGAAAATACTTAAGTTGTTTTATATCCATGGCGTTTGCCTCCCGATATAATTTTTACCTATAGCAAACGAATTTTTTTCCTATTATTAATATAGTACTTTGTTTGCTATAATAATAACCAAATTATACCGTGTCGTCAAACATAACCAGGAGGATATACCGTGATTTTTTTACATGCATTGGAAGGCTTAATTAGTATTATTGTTATGGTTGTGCTGGGCTATTTTCTTACCGCTAAAGGCTGGTTTAACGAGGAAAACGCTAAGCTCCTCCCCAAGCTGGTAAGCTATGTCGCGCTGCCTGCTTACATGCTATGGAACCTACTTAGCACTTTTGATAGAGGTACTTTCCTCCCCTTGTTTTCTGGCATTGTTGTGCCAATTATCTCAATGCTCCTGAGTTTTATTATTGGGTTTGCTATTTCATCAATACTAGGTCTGGCACCTAACCAGAAGGGAACTTTCCGCTCTGTCTTTTTCTGTTCCAGCTCTGTTTTTGTCGGTGTACCGATAAACCTGGCCTTGTTTGGAGAAAAGAGTCTGCCGTATGTTCTAATATATTTTTTAGCAAACGCATCCTTGTTTTGGAGTATCGGCAATTATTCTATCAGCCTGGCCGGAACAAAACCACCGGCTAAAGTTTTTAGCTTCGATACCCTCAAACGAGTATTCTCCCCTCCCTTTATGGGTTTTATTTTTTCCGTAATCCTCATTCTCCTCGCGGTTAAACTGCCTGATTTTATTATGAATACCTGTAGATACCTTGGAGGCATGACCACGCCGTTATCACTCCTCTTTATCGGCATTGCCATGTTTGGCGTAAATTTGCGTAAAATAAGGCTAAGCAAAGACATTCTCGCCGTGCTTGTCGGACGTTTTCTTGTTTCGCCGCTGGCTGTTTTACTTGTGGCCTCTTTTTTCCCTATTCCGGAGCTCATGAAAAAGGTTTTTGTCATTCAGGCCGCTTTGCCGGGCATGAGCCAGACAACTGTGCTTGCTAAACTTTACGAAGCCGATACTGAGTATGCCGCACTGCTGGTAAGTATTACAACACTCTTTGCCGTTCTCGCCATTCCAGTCTATATGGTCATTATCTAAAAGTCAGGCAGAAAATACACGTCACACTATGGAAGGCTTGTTTGATCTAGATCCCTAGAAACTATCACTTGAAGAAACCATTTCAATCATAATCAAAGCCTATAAATAAAAGATGATCAGGCCGGTTAATTTACCGGCCTGATCATCTTTTATTTTCTGTAGCCACACTGAAATTTCGTCCCAATAACTTTCAGGATAGCAGAGGTATTTGTCCAACTCAGGCAATGCCGCTGGAAAATACTTGCGGTAGACATATTTCAAACGGCTCACGACTGCAGGATAGGGATTGAGATTGTCCATATTCTTTTCTGTTATTCCATTTTGTTTTAGGGCCCCTAGTAGCGCCGCAGCAATTGAGCGATAAACTCTGCGTTCCCGTGCTGGCCAATATCTCTTAATCCAGCCTAAAATTCGGGTAACAGATTGCAAAGTGAATGTTACAGGTCATACGTATTCGAATAGAACATGGACTGGTTCTTGCCATTGTTTTTCGCAACATACATTGCTGTATCTGCGTTTTTAATCAATTCTTCTGCACTGTCGCCGTCAAAAGGTAATATACTGATACCGACACTGGACGTAACAGTAACAACTCCATCCCTGTCAATTGATATGGGTTGGCTTACTGACTTGATTATTCGTCTGCAAATGCCTTGTAATTCTTTTACATTTTTAATATTTTCTAAAATCAGCACAAACTCATCGCCGCCCATTCGGGAAACTATATCCCAGTTTCTCACCGCATCAGATAGTCTTTTTGCAGTTGTGACAAGGACAAGATCGCCCTTATCGTGCCCATATCTGTCATTGATACCCTTAAAGCCGTCAAGATCGACAAATAATACAGCAAGGTGAGCGTTGTTTACCTGTGCGACTTCAATCGAATGTGTGAGAATATCATGGAACAACCTTCTATTCGGCAAATTGGTAAGATGATCGTGATTCGCCATTTCTTCCAGCCTTTTTTCGGCCTTTCTGCGCACAGAAATCTCTTCTCTTAACTTATAGGTTCTCTCATCAACTAATTGTTGCAGATTATTGAAAAGATAAGCGTTTTCAAGAGAAATCGCAAGCTGAGAGGCTATCGTTTTGAGTGCATCCGTACGCTGTTTGTTAAAGGCGCCTTCAATAAGGTTGTTTTCAAAATAAAGTATCCCTTGCAGGTTTCCCTTATTTATGACAGGCATACACATAACTGATTTGCAGCCGTGCGAGGCAATATATCTGTGAATACCAAAAATATCCGAAGTCGCAGCATTATCAAGAATTACGCTCTCCCGGACTCTTTCTACATAATTCAGCATTTTCAATGGGAAGCGGTCTTCAC
>CAYUNV010000093.1:7356-11645 GCA_964446265.1 uncultured Negativicutes bacterium
CTTCACAAACAGAATGCTCCGGCAAAATAGCTACGGTTTGATCTACAGAATGTCCCTCTGCCTGGACAATAAAACCATCATTTTTCTTTGTCAGGTAATATATATCCTGCGCGCCCGAGTTTTCAAGCAGAACAGCAATTAGTTTTTCCAGTATCGTTTCGAGTTGCATTTCTCCGGAAATGGCTTGCGATGCCTTGATCACAGCATCAAAATCCACCGAAGCGGTCGTTGTGCAGCTTGATGTGTGTGTGTTTGCACTCATCTTCGCAATAGGCAGAGCTTCTCCGTAAAACTTAAAGCTATTGAATCCCAACTGAAACAATGTATCATATTGTTTCATCATTTGTTTCGTCTTTCCAGCAGCGCCCCATGACAAATATGCTGCATGTGACTCCCTCAAATATATCGAAGCATAGCTAAGGAAATCCGTTTTTATAAATCTGCTTCCTGCCAATTCACACGCCAACGCATAATGGTAAATGCGTCTGTTTTCTTCCGCTCCTCTAATAGCTTTTTCGTAAAGGGAAAAAGCCTTTTTAAATAAAGCCAGTGAGTCCTTATCTTTATTTTCAACCGCAGTTTTCTCCGCCTCAATCAGGTCATATAAATGGGAAAAATTCATTGGGGCATCGGCAGCCCTTTCGCCGAGCCATTCTTGGTTGGCTTTAAGCTTGTCTAACAGAGCATCCTTTTCCCCCTTACTGCAATCATGATTTTCAAGCCGTTTGCAGATAGCAAGTGAATGTAAAAAATTGTGCGTAGCAAACGGGTAAAAACCTGTCACCGATGGCATGATTGGAACAGCCTTCTCTGTCAATTCGAATGCCATATCGAAATCTGAATATATTACAGCAGAAAGCGCTCTAAGAGTATAGAAATAACAAAGCGCCATCGGGTTTTCCTTTTTTTCTTCTAAATGAGCCTGCTCACTGAACCCATCATCGTTAAAAGAGCTAAAAGCGGCAGTCTCTCCAATTAATGATTTATATAACTGTCTATAGCTTAGAAAACTTCCATACGAGTGTCTGTTATCAGTTTTTTTGGCAAACGCCAATGCCGCATCTGTTTCATCTCTAAGCTCTCCAATATTTTGACAGGTTTCGAGTACCGACTGCTGTGTTGTAAAATAGCTGAAGCAGGCATATTCCCAATCACCAACCTCGACATTTCCTTTAAAAGACTCACGGGCGTAAGTTATGCTATTTTTCACATCACAAAACCAATGACAACTAAAAATCGAAAACAAATGGTAAATCCTGTATAACCCATTTTTATAGCCATTCCGCTATTTTCATGGCCTTCCAAGCAGCATGATAAGATAACGAAAAATCGTTCCTGAACGCAATCAACAGCCCTGGCAAAGCCGCATAAAGCGGCAGGCCGTCCGGCGTATATCCATTTTCCAGAATACGTCTTGCATTCGTGATAATCGCCCAAAATGAGTACAGCGGGTTATAGAAAAAACCTGCGGCACCAATCCTATTAAGGATTTTACTGATAGCAAATTCTTTTCTGTCAAGTGCTGCCTGTTTCCCTTCAATACCAGTTAAATTGCCTCTTTGCAGTTCATCATAATAATCGTTGATTTGTTGGTTAATTGTGCCAAACAAATCATCTGCGGGAAAATGCACGCCCATTCTTTTAAGCAGTGCCGTGCCAAGCATAAATGCAGCTTCGTATTGACCTCTGTTGGAAAGGCTGACTGCCTGCAAACAGCAGTTATCTGTAAGCTGTATCAGATCATTTATCAATTTTTCCAGCAGCACGTAAACCTTGTCCGCATCCTCATATCTCGCAAGGCCGCACAAAGCAGCATGATATTCCGCATAAACGGAAACTATAAAATCTTTGTCATTTTCATGCTCATCCGATAAATCTCCGATAATTTGTTCAAGATATCGGGCCGCGGCGTCAAAAGCCGACAAAAAGCTTGCATCTTTAGCCGCGCTTAAGAGAACTTTACTTACCCTGCTTTTTTCAATTTCATTATCTAGTATTCCAAGGGCTTTAGCGTAGTTGTCCGCAATGATAAACTTCCCTTGCGTATCATTTCCGCCGATTGTATTTTCATAATGCAGCGCAAGTGTATAGTGAATACGTTTTTTTTCGTGCTCGGGCAGAATAGTATAGAAAGCTTGTTGAAAGCGGTCATGGGAAAAAGCAAAGCCAGTTTCCGATTTTTGCCCGGTTTTACCGGCCATAGCGTAAATCATTTCAAGGGAAACAGCCTGCTTCAGCTCAGACAAAATAAGTCCGGCCGCTTTTTCGGATAGCGCCGACAGAGCAGCAAGCGCAAATCGCCCACCGATACAGGCGCCTAAAGAAAGTAGTTTAATCGCTTCGACAGAAAGCTGGTCCATATTTCTAATCAAAAATTCTACTACATTTTCTTCAGCCGGACAGGATTTTACGGCTTCAATATCCCATCCCCACGTTTTATGTTCTCTGTCGAAAAAAACGATTTCTTTCAAATGGCAAAGCTTAAGAAACTGTTTGATATAAAAGGGGTTCCCATACGTTTTCTTATAAACAACCCCGGCTAGTTCGGCAGTTGAGGCTATGCTGCAGTGAAGCGCCCCCGCAAGCATTTGGGTTGCAGCTTCAGACTTAAGACCCGCAAGCGTTATTTTTTGCACATCAACTTCACGGTTAAGCATTTTATTGATGCTGTGAACCAATGGATGATTGTCATCCACTTCATTGTTGCGGTAACAGGCGATTATAAGCAGTCCGTTAATTTTTTCGTTGCCCATAATATCTTCTATAATTTCAAGCGAACCCATGTCAGCAAGGTGTATATCATCGATAAACAGAACAAGCGGCCGCTCGGGTGACGCTATGGCGGCGAGCAGATTCTGTATTATTGCTTTCAATTTTATGCGTCCCTCAACAGGCGACAGTTCCGGCACACTTTCAAGCTGCCCCACCAAAAGCGAAAGGTGCGGAACTTTGTCCAACAAAAGTTTGCCATCTTTCCCCAGAGCATTTTCTATTCTTGTTTTCCAAACATCAATGCTTTTTTCGTTTTCGGAAAGGATAATGTCACAAAAATGGCCTATTGCTTGGGAAAGGACATAATATGGAACATTTCTATGATATTGATCGAATTTTCCGCCGATGAAAATCCCCTTTGAATTGACGATCGGTTTATGCAGCTCGCCTACCAGAGAGGTCTTACCGACACCAGAAAAACCGCCTATTGCCAAGAGCGTCTTGCCGCCCTTTTCTATGTTCTGATACGCCTTCAACAGTGAGGCGATTTCTTTTTCTCTGCCATATAGTGTTTGCGGAATTTCAAACTTATCCAAATAATCGCCCATACCAAGTTCAAATTCAGATATCTCATTATTTGCAGCAAGCTCATTAAGACATTTATTCAAATCAAAAAGAATACCGTCTGCATGGCAATACCTATTCTCAGGCATCTTTTCCATAAGCCTGAAAATTATGCGAGCCAGCATTTCTGGTACTTGCGAATTTATTTTATTGGCCATAAGCGGTATCTTGGCAAGATGCGAATAGATTAACTCTGTCGGACTTTCTATTTCGAAGGGACGGCGGCCGCAGAGCATTTCAAAAAAAGTAACACCAAGGGAATAGAAATCTGTTCTCAAATCAACAGAACGATTCATTCTTCCGGTTTGCTCAGGAGAAACATAGTGAAGCGTTCCTTGAAAACTGTTAAGATCAAGCTCTTGCGGCCTTTCATAAGAAAACTCAGTCGCAAGTCCGAAATCAATAATAGTTACCTTTCTTGCCCTGGGATCATAGATAATATTTGATGGATTGATATCCTTGTGAATGATACCGGCTTCGTGAATATCGGCAAGTCCCCTCACGATTTTTTGCGCAATATATAGGAACTCCTTCACAGAGATACTGTGCTTGCGTATATACTCCGCAAGCGTTATTCCATCATAGTATTCCATAACAATGCAAAAATCGCTGCCGTATTTTAAATATTCTTTTGCTTTTAGTATAAACTCGCTGTTTATTTTTGTTATTAAATTATACTCGTTTTGCACCCTTGCCAAAGTTGATAAATCAGATATATCTGCATTGATTTTTTTCAATAGCGCTCGTTCATTGGTTATCGTATTAGTCGCTGTATAAATCGTGCTGTTTTTTGAAGAATGTATACATTCGTTTATTTCGTATCTCGAAATATTTTTAATCATTATTTTTTCTCCTTACTTATACACTCTAGTACAGCTCGATCATAGTTAAATGTAACAGCATCTAGTTATTAGGCAGTTTGTGACGCAGCTCTATTTTTCTTCATCTGTCAC
>CAYUNV010000094.1:0-5498 GCA_964446265.1 uncultured Negativicutes bacterium
ATTCTGTAGAATTTTACATCCTGTTAGCGGGAATATTCTTCCTTTGGCTTTTTTAAACTACGCGCAGAAAGAAGGTGTTACACTTGCAAGAACGAGTCAGACAGTTAAAACAAGGGCCCGAAACAAAGCAAGCCGTTCTCTACTGGATGTACCGTGACCAGCGGACGGAAGACAATTGGGCTTTGCTGTTCGCCCAGGAAAAAGGGTTATCCCTCCAGGTTCCTGTCCATGTCATCGTTTGCCTAAACCAGTTCGCTTCGCCAAGCCGGCGTCAACAGGATTTTATGACCTCGGGCTTAAAAGAAACCGAGTCCGCGCTGCTGGCGAAAAACATTTCGTTCACTTGCCTGGCAGGCAATCCCGCCGTCTTGCTCCCTAAGTGGATCCAGTCGCATAAAATCGGCTGTTTCGTAACCGATTTTTCGCCGTTACGCACAAAACAGGAATGGAACCGGCAAATTGTTGCTGCGATTTCCATTCCCTTTTATGAAGTTGATGCCCATAACATCGTTCCCTGCTGGCTGGCTTCACCCAAACAAGAGTACGCAGCTTACACCTTTCGCCCTAAAATTCATCGTCTTTTAAATCACTATCTGACCGATTTCCCGCAACTCCGGCCGCACCTCTACGGCAATGCCAGGCAATTTTCATTGACGCCGTGGGAAACCATTACCGCAAACGTAACGCCGAATGAAGCCGCCCGGCCGGTTCACTGGCTTACCCCCGGCAGCAAACAAGGCTATGCACAATTGCTGTCTTTTTTCGAAAACCAGCTCACCAATTACGCCGCTGCCGTTAACGACCCTGCCGCCGATGGGCAATCACAGCTATCGCCTTACCTTCATTTCGGCCAGTTGGCAGCCCAGCGGGTCGTTCTGGAACTCTTGCGGCGCTATCCACTGCACCAATCCACAGAAAAATTCCTGGAACAAATGGTCGTCCGCAGGGAGCTGGCCGATAACTATTGTTATTACAATCCCAGTTACGACCAATTCGCCGGATTTCCGGCCTGGTGCCAGGACACACTGCTTCGCCATGCGGATGATGTGCGGCCTTATTTGTATACGCAAACGGAGTTAGAGCATGGTCTCACCCACGACCCCTTATGGAACGCCGCGCAGTTAGAAATGGCCGCAACCGGAAAAATGAATGGATATGTGCGCATGTATTGGGCCAAAAAAATCCTGGAATGGACGGAAAGCCCCCGGGACGCGTTGCGGATTGCCCTTCAACTGAATGATCTGTATGAACTGGACGGCAATGATCCTATCGGTTATGCCAATATCGCCTGGTGTATTGGCGGCGTCCACGACCGTCCATGGCCTGAGCGGCCTATTTTCGGCAAAATACGCTACATGAATTACAACGGCATGCGGCGCAAATTTGACATTAATACTTATATCCGCAATGTCAATCGGAAGGCACAACAAGAACGCACCGGAAAATAGCTTATGCACAAAAAGTAAAAACCCAGCATTGCGGGATCATCGCTCCGCAACGCTGGGTTTTCCGTCATTATTTCGGCAAATTTGTTATTTCGGCAATTGCTTAGCCACTTCCATCAGCAAGTCGCCGGTTTGGTTTGGATCTTTTGCCTTAACGTATACTTCCTTCACATAGCCATCAAACGGGGCCTGAATCGTTGTTTCCATTTTCATGGCTTCGGTAACAAGCAGGACATCGCCCCTTTTCACCCGCTGGCCTTTTTCGACCAATACTTTCAGAACCGTGCCCGACATCGGCGCGCCGATTTGTCCCGGATCGTTTTTATCGGCCTTGACCCGTGTTACTACTGCTGTTTGCAAACTGATATCTCTAACCACAACTTCCCGCACCAACCCATTCAGTTCAAAACTAAGATTTCGCGTTCCGTCAAGGTTCGGCGTACCAAGAGAAACCAACTTGATAACCAGCGTTTTTCCTTCTTCGATATCTACTTTGATTTCTTCGCCGACGCTCATGCCATAAAAGAAGGTCGGCGTATTCAAGACCGATACATTGCCGAACTTTTTCGTCGTTTCGATCCAGTCTAAAAATACCTTCGGATACAACGCATAGGACAAAACGTCTTGGTCGCTGACCGGATGCGGCGTCGCCTTTTGCAATATACTGCGTATTTCGGGGAAATTAGCCGGCTCCATTAACGCACCAGGTCTGTCCGCCAACGGCTTTTTCCCTTTCAAAATGATCTTCTGGAGTTCTTTGGGGAAGCCCTGATACGGCTGGCCTAACTGGCCTTCAAAAAATTCCACTACCGAGTTCGGGAAATCAAGATATTCGCCCCGCTCATAGATATCATCTTCGGTTAAATTATTCTGCACCATATACAACGCCATATCGCCGACAACTTTGGAGGACGGCGTCACCTTGACGATATCGCCGAACATATCGTTCACTCTGCGGTAATAGATTTTCACGTCTTCCCATTTATCCTGCAGACCGACCGCTTTAGCCTGTTGGCGCAAATTGCTGTATTGGCCGCCCGGCATCTCATGTTCGTACACTTCGGCGTTCGGGAACACCACTCCGGACTCAAAATCTTTATAATAGGCACGGACATCTTCCCAATAATGCGATAACTCCGTCAACGAATGAATATCCAGTTTGGGCTGTCGCGGCGTATTGGCTAAGGCATAATACAGCGTATTTACGCTCGGCTCCGACGTCATGCCGGCCATGGATGCAATCGCCAAATCGACGATATCCACTCCGGCTTCAATTGCCTTCACGCAGGTGTAGATCCCGTTTCCGCTGGTATCATGAGTATGCAGGTGAACCGGGATGTCGATGGCATCTTTCAAACTGGAAACCAAACGGTAGGCAGCTTCCGGCTTGAGAACTCCGGCCATATCTTTGATCGCCAAAATGTGGGCCCCGGCTTTTTCCAATTCCTTGGCCATGGTGACATAATAATTAAGATCATATTTCTTCGAGCGTTTCGGATCGAGAATGTCACCGGTGTAGCAGATCGAAGCTTCGGCAACCTTATTATTTTCCCGCACCGCATCGATGGCAACACGCATCCCATCCATCCAATTCAGGCTGTCGAAAATCCGGAATACATCAATACCGGTTTCCGCCGCTTTTGCCACAAACGCTTTGATTACATTATCGGGGTAATTGGTATACCCGACAGCATTAGAACCTCGCAGCAGCATCTGGATCAGAATGTTGGGCGCTTCCTGACGCAGTTGGGCAAGACGCTTCCAGGGATCTTCATTCAGGAACCGATAAGCGACATCGAACGTTGCCCCGCCCCACGCTTCCAGGGAAAACAAGTTCGGTAGCATTTGCGCCGTAGGGCCGATGATTTTCAGCATATCGTAGGTCCTCATGCGCGTGGCAAGTAAGGATTGGTGCGCGTCCCGCAGCGTGGTATCCGTCACCAATACTTCTTTTTGTTCTTTAATCCAGCGGACTAAGCCATCCGGTCCCTGCTGATCCAAAATTTGTTTCGTTCCGGAAAGCGCCTTTTTCTCTATGGCTTTCGGCATCCGCGGTGCGGCGAAAACGGGTTTTTCCCGTTTTGGCAAGCCGGGAAACCCATTTACGGTCACGCTGGCCAAATAGTTCAGGAGCTTCGTGGCCCGGTCTTTTTTCTCGGTAAATACGAATAGCTCCGGCGAAGCATCGAGAAAACCGGTTCCATATGTGCCTTTGATAAATTGCTCATGCCGCACCACATTATCTAAGAATGCAATATTGGTTTTTAAGCCGCGAATGCGGAATTCGCCCAAGCAACGGCGCATTTTGGCAATGGCGTCTTTGTGGGTGGGACCCCATGTGGAAACCTTTACCAGTAAAGAATCATAGTACGGGGTAATCACAGCCCCGGCATACGCGTTCCCTGCGTCAAGACGGACGCCGAACCCGCCGCTGCTGCGATAAACAGAAATTTTTCCCGTATCCGGCATAAAATTATTGGTCGGATCTTCCGTCGTGACACGGCACTGGATCGCATGGCCGTTGCAGAAAATCTTATCTTGCGGCGGAATGCCGATTTCTTCGCCATGCAAGCCGCAGCCGTCGGCAATCAGGATCTGGGCCCGCACAATATCGACGCCGGTAATCATTTCGGTAATGGTATGTTCGACCTGGATCCGGGGATTCACTTCGATGAAATAAAATTTTTCATCCGGCGTCACCAGGAATTCAACCGTGCCGGCATTCAGATAGTTTACATTTTTCATCAATTTCACGGCAGCATCGCAAATGGCCAGCCGTGCCTTTTCCGACAGCGCAAGACTGGGAGCAATCTCGACTACTTTTTGGTGACGGCGCTGAACGGAACAATCGCGATCAAACAAGTGAACAATATTGCCGTGTTCATCACCCAAAATTTGGATTTCAACGTGTTTAATCTGTTCTAATAGTTTTTCTACATACACTTCATCATTGCCAAACGAGGTTTTCGCCTCCGATTTGGCCCGATGATAGGCTTCATCCAGAGAATCCCAGCCGCGGACAATGCGCATACCGCGTCCGCCGCCGCCGAGTGAGGCTTTAATAATGATCGGGAAACCAAATTTTTTGGCAAAAGTTTTGACTTCTTCGAGATTGCTTACCGGACCGTCAGAACCGGGAACCATTTGTATCCCGGCAGCCAAAGCCTGCTTCCGGGCATTGATTTTATCGCCAAAATTCTGCAAATGCTCCAACCGTGGACCAATGAAAATGATCCCCTCTTCGGTACAGCGCTTGGCTAATTCCGAGTTTTCCGATAAAAAGCCATAGCCGGGATGGATCGCATCCACATCATGTTCTTTTGCGATTTGAATCACCGACTCAATATCCAAATACGCTTCCGTCGGGTTTTTCCCTTCGCCAACCAGATAGGCTTCATCCGCTTTATACCGATGCAAGGATAAAATATCCTCATTAGCATAAATAGCTACTGTGCTGATTCCCATTTCATGGCAAGCCCGAAAAACACGAATCGCAATTTCACCGCGATTGGCCACAAGAACTTTATTTATTTTATTCATTTTTTCCTCCTCATTACTACAAAAGATAAGGCAAGTTTACACAAAGTATTATTATCGTATCAATTTAGAAAAAAAAAGTAAAGAGAAATTCATCAAGTATACTTGTATACCGAATAATATCCACCTAAAAAAAACATGCTGACAGAGTAAAAAAATAGACCTCCAGTTACTGCAAATTGGAGATCCATTCCGTCCTTGTAAATGCCTGCCTATATTTATTATTATACCAGCATCACGACGCCCCGTCCAGCCCATGATTAGCAGAAGCGTACGTTTAACGGGAGTTTGAACCGAGCATTTTGCGCTGGAACCAACGGCTCGGCAGCGTGAAACAGAGATTGAAAATGAGGATCGTAATCACTAACAAGGCGGCAATCCCATTGGCGATATCCATCCGGTCCGGTACCAAGCCAACCGCCATCACATACCAAATATGTACGGCTAATGTTTCACCGGCAGCCGTAACATCAAAATCGGGCAAGTGCCGGGAAACAGTCGTTCCGGCCGTAAAGA
>CAYUNV010000094.1:5512-11552 GCA_964446265.1 uncultured Negativicutes bacterium
CGATTCGCCTAACGCTCTGCCGGCTGTCAGCGTAATTCCGGTAACAATTCCCGGTAATGCCGTAGGCAACAAAACCTTCCAAATCGTCTGCCATTTCGTCGCTCCCAAAGCCAGGCTGGCTTCCCGATAATAAGATGGCACCGTACGAAGCGTTTCCTCTGTTACCCGTACCAATACGGGAATATTCAGCAATGATAAGGTTAATGCGCCGCCGATAATACTAAAACCCATCCCGAAAAAATTCACGAAAATAATCATCCCAAAAAGACCCAAAACAATCGAAGGCACTGTAGCCAAACTTTCCGTACTCAAGCGGATCAAATCGGTTAAGCGGTTGTTTTTGGCGTACTCGGCCAAATAAATCCCGCCGCCGATCGCCACCGGCAGGGAAAACAGCATAGACAGAAAAAGGATATAAAACGAATTAAAAAACTGCGCGCCAACCCCGCTGCCCGCCCTAATATCGCTGGAAGCTCCAGTGAGGAAATTCCAGGTCAAGACCGGCAAGCCCTTGTATAAAATGTAGATCAGAAACGCGGCCAAAATGCCCAGAATCAACGTCCCGGACAACCATAGGATTCCCCGTGCCAATTGGTCCAGCAATCTTGCTTTTGTGAATTTCTTAACCATTCGTTTCATTTCCTGCACAGTTTCCTTTCCTTCTAAATGCAGTTCACTTTCTACATAACGGTCCATTTAAGCAAATCTCCTTTTCGCAATCATACGGATCAGGATAATCATCGCCATGGATAGAAGCAGCAGGACCAACGCCATAAGAAACAACGAGTTGCCCCACGCAGAGCCAAACGGAGTATTCCCCATCTCGACGACGATTTCACTAGTCAGCGTCGAAGTGGGCAAAAATAACGACCAGGAGATTTGCGGCGTATTGCCGATGACCATTTGTACCGCCATCGTTTCCCCTATCGCTCTTGCCATGGCCAGGATAATTGAGGTTAAAATTCCCGGCATGGCGGCCGGCAGAATAACGCCGGTAATGGTTTGCCACGGTGTCGCCCCCAGCGCCAACGAACCTTCTTCCAGGGCCTTGGGGACCGATCGTATGGCATCTTCGGAAACACTGATAATTGTAGGTAAAATCATAATCGCCAGAATAATCGCCGA
The DNA here is from genome assembly GCA_964446265.1 of uncultured Negativicutes bacterium. Classification (GTDB taxonomy): domain Bacteria; phylum Bacillota; class Negativicutes; order CTSoil-072; family CTSoil-072; genus CTSoil-072. The sequence goes on from CAYUNV010000094.1 coordinate 6,638, forward strand.
TGCCAGCAAGCCAAATCCGGTGCTCGCGTGAAAATGAACGCGGATAAAAGGGACAAAAATGGTCAATCCGATAAAACCGTACACAACAGAAGGGATTGCTACATATAGATCGGTGGCGGGACGCATCACATCACGCAGCCAAGGCGGCGCCACTTTCGCCATAAAGATCGCGCCGGACAGCCCCAACGGAGCACCAATCAAAATGGCCAGCAACGTCGTGGCTACTGTGCCGAAAATAAAACTCAAAGCGCCATAATGTCCTTCGGTCGGATCCCACTTGGTCGATAAAAAGAAATCCGCGATGCTGACCTCTTTAAAGGTCATGAGCCCCTGCTGACCCACAAAAACAATAATCGCAAACACAATAATCGTCATGAGAAAAGCGCTGCTGATAAACAAATAACGGATATACCGATCATAAGCCAGCCTGATTTTATGATCGCTGACCGTAGCCATTGCGGACATGTTCATTCTCCTTATCCATGCGGTTTTACCCTCATTATAAACATTTCCGGTATTGTTATTGTTAAGGCTATGTTAACTTTTTGTTAAGTTTGACCGCAGACATAAACTGCTAAGAGCAGACCGATTACGGTCTGCTCTTAGCTAGCCTCTATTTGGGCATCTTAGTCAGAGGAATAAAGCCATTTTTTTCGGCATACGCTTCCTGGAATTCCTTGCCTGTTACATACTCAATGAACGCTTTCACCGCGCCGGTCGGTTCCCCTTTGGTGTACATCCGGCCGAAAGTATAAACCGGATATTTGCCGCTTTGTACATTTTCCAACGAATATTTGAAGCCGTTATATGTTAACGGTTTGATACTAGCATCCACATACGCGGCATCGACATAACCAATCGCGCCTGGAGTCGATGCAATCGCCGCTCGAACCGCCCCGTTCGAATCTTGAATGACCGCGTTATCTGTGAAAGCCGCATTTTTCAGCACAACTTCCGCAATCGTGGCCCGGGAACCGGAAGACTTAGCCCGGTGAATAATCGTAATCGCCTGATCCTTCCCGCCCACATCTTTCCAGTTTGTAATTTTACCGGTAAGAATATCAACATATTGAGCTTGTGTTAAATTGTCTACCGTAACATCCTGGTTGGCAACAAATACGAAAGGGATCCCAACCAGTTTGTGTTCAACGAGCCCTGCATTTTTCAAGCTATCCTGCAAACCAACATCCGAGTTACCAATATTAACAGAACCACTGGCTGCCTGGTTCTGTCCGGTAAACGAACCACCACCGCTAATATTTACCGTTACTTTTGCATATTTCTTCTGGAACTCTTCCTGTCCCGGCTTCAGCAGCGGTAACAACGCGGTAGAACCGGAAGCCGTTACCGTACCCTGTATTTCCGTTGTCTTTGGCTGCTCCGCTTTTTGGGAGCCGCAACCGGTCACCAGACTAAATCCGAGCATCAGCACCGCGATGCCTGCCAACAATTTTGACTTTTTCAGCGTCTTCATGTAGAACCCTCCTAAATTGTTATCTATATCGTATAATCTTATTATAGAAACATCGCACAAAGCTTGTGTTAAGGAATTGTTAACATTCTGTTAAAACGAAATGAAAACTCTTTCAGTCCTTCCCTTCTCACTCCTTTCACGCTATGATTTCTATATGGTATGGTGATTTTCCGTTAGGAGGTTAATGCATATGTTCAAGGCCGGCATCCGAAACCGACTGCTTTCCTCTTTCCTGCTGCTTATCGTGTTAATAATGGCAGCCCTTGGCGGTTATATCCTTTGGTTTTTTCATAATTACAATATTGAACGGTTGTCGGACGACTTACAAACCGAAGCCGAGATTGCAGGTCAATTGCTGCACCCTTACATGCGAGGGCCTATGCAAAAAGCCGGTCTGGATGCGGTCCTCAAAGAACTGGCGACCAAAGCGGACCGTCGTTTGACCATTATTGATACCACCGGAATCGTATTAGCGGATTCTTGGGAGAATCCGGCACTCATGGAAAACCATAGTACCCGGCCGGAAATCATGGCCGCATTGGCGGGCCAAGTGGGTAAAGCAACAAGATACAGCACCACACTGAACGAACAAGCCATGTACATCGCTGTGCCAGTGAAACAGGGTGGGGAAATTATAGGAGTTTTACGAATGTCCACTACCTTAGCACATATCGAAGCCGGCTTTACCAAGATGCGCAATGTGCTGCTGTTTGCCTTTTTTCTAACCACCATGTTGGCCTTACTGCTCAGCATGCGCCTCGCCCGCAAGTATACGGCTCCCATTGAAGAAATAACAACTATCGCAAGCCAAATGGGGGCAGGTCAACTGGATAAGCGAGTCCATCTGCGAACAGGCGACGAACTGGAAGTCCTAGGTCACACATTGAACAATTTGGCATCCAGCTTAGATGACAAAATCAATGAAATCATGGCCGAAAAACGGAAACTCGAATTGGTATTCGAAAACATGGACAATGCAGTCATCTTATTTGACCGCTACGGCCGGGTCATCGATGCCAACAGCCAAGCGCTCCGCTTGTTCAACTTCACTCCGGCCATGTACGGCCAGCACCATGTGCAAGTCATCGGAACCAGCCTCCTGGACAAAGCCTTAAAAGAAACGATTCTGCAGGACGAACGACAGTGGTTGGACGTACGCCTCAGCGTTCAAGGTATGAAAAGAGTATTCCAAGTATTCATTGCTCCAACTATGAATCCGGACAACGGGTCGTTGAGCGTTCTGGCCGTATTTCATGACATCACGGCCTTAAAAGAAATTGAGGAACGGCAAACGGATTTTGTAGCCAATGCGTCACACGAACTAAGCACGCCGTTGACAGCGATTAAAGGATTTTCTGAAACGTTACTGGACGGCGCTTTGCAGAATCCGGAACTCAGTAAAAAATTCGTATCGATCATCCACGAAGAATCGGAACGAATGCATCGGCTGGTTAAAGATCTCCTACAATTGGCACGCATTTCTTCCCGGGATTACCACCAACAGATCAAACGCATACCCACGGCGATCCAACCGGTTGCCGAAAAAGTAATCCGCCATTTAACTCCGCAATTGGAAAACAAATCCCTTGCCGTAGAATTACACATCGAACCAAAAGAACTCAGCATATACGCCAGCTCCGACTGGATCAACCAAATACTCGTCAATTTGATCGAAAACAGCATCAAGTTTACCCCATCCGGCGGAAAAATCTTCTTGAATTGCCGACAGGAACAGGATAAAGCAATCATCCGTGTACAAGATACGGGGATCGGCATCCCGGCCGAAGACCTCCCCTTTATCTTTGACCGGTTTTACCGCGTAGACCGGGCCCGCACACGAGCGGCCGGCGGCACAGGGCTGGGTCTTGCCATCGTCAAATACATGGTCGAAGCCCTTGACGGCACAATCGAAGCGAAAAGCACTGCTGGATTCGGTTCAATCTTCACCATCACCTTCCCAGTGGCACCAGAAAATCCAATCAACGCGAAGCCTCACCAATAGAAACAATACCGCAGTTTCACCCTTGTTCACAATCATACAAAAAGAACCGTCTTCATCGCATATCCATAACGAAGGCGGTTCTTTTTATCATGCAATTCTTTTATTTTTTTCTCAGCCGCTGCCCAGTCGCGAGATAAATGACCCATTCGGCGATATTCGTCGCATGGTCGGCAAACCGTTCCAAAAAACGTCCAACTAAAATGAGCTGCGTTCTTCTTGGGATCTTCCAGCATAAAGGTCAGCAACTCGCGAAACATCTGTTTTTGGAGTTGATCCACTGCATCATCCGCCAAGCAAACTTGTTCGGCCAGCGTAATATCCATATTAGTATACGCCTCCATCGCCTGGCTGAGCATCTTTTGTACCATTTGCGCCATGCGGGGAATATCAATCAAGGGTTTTATCAGCGGCTCATTCGCCAAGAGCAGTGTTACCTTGGCGATATCATAAGCATGGTCGCCCATGCGCTCCAAATCCGTCGTTATTTTTAAACCCGTACTGATGATACGAAGGTCGCGCGCCATCGGCTGCTGCTTGGCAATGAGCAGCATGCAGCGGTCTTCGATGCTGACTTCCAATGAATCAATTGCATCATCCCCGTCCAGCACCTTCCGGGCTAATTCAACATCTTTTTGCGCAAGAGAAGTAACGGCATCGCCAATTGCTTTGGCTACCAGTTCGCCCATCAAAATAATTTCCTTGCGCAACGTTTCCAGTTCTTGATCGTATGCGTGACGCAGCGTCATCAATATAACCCCCTTCTTTACCCAAACCGGCCGGTGATATAATCTTCGGTACGCTTATCCTGAGGCCGGGTAAAAATGGCATCCGTGCTGTTACACTCCACCAAATCGCCGTTCAGAAAGAAAGCCGTATCATCGGAAACCCGGGCCGCCTGTTGCATATTGTGGGTAACCATGATGATAGTATAATTGTTTTTTAATTCCGTAATTAGTTCTTCAATCTTCATCGTAGAAATAGGATCCAACGCGGAGCACGGTTCGTCCATCAGCAAAACTTCCGGTTCCACAGCCAGAAGCCGCGCGATACACAAGCGTTGCTGCTGACCGCCAGACAGTCCCATCGCCGACTTATTCAGCCGATCTTTGACTTCATCCCATAAAGCGGCGCCGGTTAAACTTTTCTCCACGATTTCATTCAGCTCAGTTTTATTCGTTATGCCATGGACACGCGGTCCGTAGGCAATGTTATCGAAAATTGACATGGGAAACGGATTGGGACGCTGGAATACCATACCAACCCGTTTGCGCAGCATGACTACATCTGTATCCGGATGATAAATATTTACTCCATCCAGCAAAACTTCTCCCTCGATCTTCACGTTATCGATCAAATCATTCATCCGGTTAATCGTCCGCAGACATGTCGATTTCCCGCAGCCCGAGGGCCCCATAATGCTGATGTAATCCCCGGGAGCC
>CAYUNV010000095.1:0-10070 GCA_964446265.1 uncultured Negativicutes bacterium
AATCTTGGCGGTAGTTCCTGGGACTGTTAACTCAATAATGTTGAGGGCTTATTTGAATCATCTTAAGAAAAAAGAATATTCCCGCCGGACGATAGCGCGCAAAATTGCAGCGTTACGTTCCTTTTTTCGTTATTTATGCCGGGAAGATTTAGTTCTGGACAATCCATTTCGCGGCCTGCGGACGCCAAAATTGGAAAAACGGTTACCGTCATTTTTTGATCAGCGTGAGATGGAGGCATTGTTGGGCTTACCAGCTAATGATTTACTGGGGGTTCGTGACAAGGCGATTCTGGAATTATTATATGCGGCCGGAACCCGGGTGGGAGAACTGGTAAGACTTCAACTACACGACATCGATTTTATAAATCGTTATGTATTAGTTTATGGCAAAGGTTCAAAAGAAAGAGTCGTGCCAATAGGTCGCAAAGCCGTAGAAGCGTTACAGAAATATTTGGATTTTTCGCGGCCTCGTTTATGCATGGGGTCTGAAGCGACGCATCAGGTTCTATTCGTCAATCATCGTGGCGGTCCGTTAAGCGATCGCAGCGTACGTAGAATTTTAACGAAATATGTTGATATGATGGCCCTAAAAAAGCATGTGAGTCCACATACTATTCGCCATTCTTTTGCGACTCATTTGTTGGATAACGGCGCTGATTTACGGTGTGTGCAAGAGTTGTTAGGCCATGTCAGCTTATCGACAACGCAAATTTATACTCATATTTCAAAAGAAAAACTAAAAACCATTTATCATAACAGCCATCCACGGGCTTAGGAGGGAAAATATGTTCGAGGCTACAACTATTGTTGCGGTCAAACTTCAAGGAAAGACAGCGATTGCCGGCGATGGACAAGTTACTTTTGGCGGCAATACGATTATGAAGCATAATGCGAAAAAAGTTCGTCGGATATATCACGATAAAGTGCTGGCTGGTTTCGCCGGATCTGTCGCGGATGCATTTACGTTATTTTCAAAATTTGAAGCAAAATTAGAAGAATATAACGGCAATTTAATGCGTGCTGCAGTTGAATTAGCGAAAGAATGGCGCATGGATCGCGTTCTTCGACGTTTAGAGGCACTGCTAATTGTAACGAATGCAGACAATTTACTAATAATATCAGGCAATGGCGAGGTGATTGAACCTGATGATGGTGTCACTGCGATTGGCTCAGGCGGCCCGTACGCCTTGGCGGCAGCCAGAGCGATGGTGCGGCACTCGGATCTCACAGCTGCTGAAATTGCTCGTGAGGCATTGTTGATTGCATCTTCAATTTGTATATATACCAATGACTATATTACTGTAGAAGAATTATAGTTATATCAGGACAGAGGAGGAATGATGTTGACCGAAATGACGCCCAAAATGATTGTTGCAGAGCTTGATAAATATATCGTGGGACAACAACAAGCAAAAAAATCAGTTGCGGTAGCACTGCGAAATCGTTGGCGAAGCAAACAATTGCATGAAGAATTAAAAGAAGAAATAATTCCTAAAAATATTTTGATGATTGGTCCAACCGGCGTAGGTAAAACAGAAATTGCCAGACGACTGGCAAAAATTGTTAATGCTCCTTTTGTAAAAGTAGAAGCAACGAAGTTTACTGAGGTTGGCTATGTAGGCCGTGATGTAGAATCGATTGTAAGAGATTTGGTTGAAACTGCGTTACGGATGGTGAAACGGGATAAGATGTTGGCCGTACATGATAAAGCTTTGGAAGCTGCTAATGAACGGCTGGTTGAATATTTTTGTCCGCCTGCTCAAAAAGAAACGGCAAGCAATCCGTTTGAAATGTTTTTTTCCGCGAATGCTGGGTTAAACAAACCTTCTTCAGCGGTGGAACCATCATCCGAGGCTCAACAACAAACCAGGCGATATTGGTTCGAACGCCTTAATAGTGGCGAGTTGGAAAATGAAACGATCGAAATTACGGTAGAAGATAGTAATGCTCCGGCTATTGGCATGTTTTCCGGAGCTGGCATTGAAGAAATGGGTATGAATATCCAGGATATGCTGGGTAATTTATTGCCGAAAAAGCAAAGAAAACGCAAAGTTACGGTAGCGAACGCCCGAAAAATATTTACTCAAGAAGAAGCCCAAAAATTGATTGATATGGATGAAGCAACTGCAATGGCTGTTGATTTGGCAGAAAACTCCGGAATTATTTTTCTTGATGAAATTGATAAAATTGCCGGTCGTGGCAATTCTGCCGGTCCTGATGTGTCGCGAGAAGGGGTTCAACGTGACATATTGCCAATTGTGGAAGGGTCTACCGTAATGACGAAATATGGACCGGTAAAAACGGACCATGTCCTGTTTATTTCTGCCGGAGCGTTTCATGTTTCAAAACCGTCGGATTTGATCCCTGAACTTCAAGGGCGCTTTCCAATCCGGGTAGAATTGACGACGTTGTCGAAAGATGACTTCCGAAAAATTTTAATTGAACCTACGAACGCGTTGATAAAACAGTATGTCAGCTTACTGAGCACCGAAGGGATTACAGTCGAATTTGCCGCCGATGCGATTGATGAATTGGCAGAAGTTGCTTGCCAAGTTAACGAACAAACGGAAAATATCGGAGCGCGACGTCTTCATACGGTCTTGGAAAAGTTGTTGGAAGACTTATCTTTTGATGCTCCGGACTTAGAGGTTGACCATATTGTAATCGATAGCCAATATGTTAAAGATAAATTAGGACCTATCATTGTTAGCCAAGATTTAAGTCGTTTTATTTTATAATGGTTTATTACAAAAAAATTATTATAACAAACGAAGGGTAGGAGAGAAATATATGATTACTATTTTAGAAAGAACTCGTAAAATTAACAGACTACTGCAAAAATCCGAAAAAGTGGAGTACAATGAGATTTCCGCATTGCTTAGTACAGTAATTAATGCGAATGTGTACATTGTCAGCAAAACCGGAGCTGTGTTAGGGTATGCTTTGCTCGATAATTTTGAATGCGAATTAATGAAAGACTTGGTCCTTCAGGAAGGCCGTTTTCCGGAACATTATGTCGAATGGTTGCAAAAAATTACGGAAACATCCACAAACCTTACATTGCAAGACGGCATGTGCGCGTTTCGCGATGGAACGGAGTGCATGTTCAATGAAAAACTGACGACAATTATTCCAATCCATGGTTGTGGCGAGAGGATAGGTACTTTGATCATCGCCCGGTTTGAACATGAGTTTAATGATGAAGATATGATCTTGGCAGAATATGGGGCAACCGTTGTTGGAATGGAAATTCTTCGCGATCGTTCTGATAAGATAGAAGAAGAAGCCAGGAAAAAGGCAACTGTACAGGTCGCGATTGGAACACTTTCTTATTCAGAGTTGGAAGCTGTAATGCATATATTAAACGAACTGGATGGCAATGAAGGTTTATTGGTTGCCAGCAAAATTGCTGATAGAGTGGGCATAACCCGTTCTGTTATTGTCAATGCGTTGCGAAAATTCGAAAGTGCCGGTGTGATAGAATCAAAATCATTAGGAATGAAAGGTACATATATTCGAGTTTTGAATGAACGCTTATTAGAAGAATTAAAGAAATTGAAAAAGTAAAATAGTATCGATCACATTTATCGTTATGAATAGTAAAGTAGCCCATCCTAATTGCACAGGATGGGCTACTTTAGAGTTGTTATAAATATTTTACGAATGAAGGACGAAAAATTTTAATAAAATGATTTAAAACCCTAATTGTTCGATTGACAACTTGATTTATTAATGATTAAATAATAACTACTATTAATTATTGAAAAATTAAAAAATTAGCAAACTTATCCAAAGATAAGGACGCAAAGCTATGGGTCTAAGGACACATGTCTACGATTGCCAGGCTGCCGCTTTACCAAGCGATTCCAGCACCGGCGTCTGTGGTTCGTCCGGTGCTATTTATTTGATAACAATTATGATGGTTTTCAGCGTTATTCCAGTCTGCCCTGTGTTATTCCCATTGCGGTTCTAAATATTAGATGAGTAAGGTTTTCTAAAATTATCTTGATCCATAGCGGCAAATTGCAAGGATTTTGATGAGTTTTGTAGAATAAAATTCAAGTGTTGTGTATAGATTTGTAATCTATGTATATTCTTGATGCGAAGGTGATTTGATGTTTGATACAATTGTATCTTCACCCTGTCAAAAAGTGATGGAAAAAGCGTTGGGAGCAGCTGCTCTCCGCAATCAGGTAATCAGTAATAATATTGCGAATGTGAATACACCAGGGTTTAAGCACAGCGATGTGCAGTTTGAAGGGGTATTGGCACAAGCTTTGGACAATAGAAGTAAGCTTTCTTTATCGGCAACGAATAACCGTCATATCGCTAGCACTGCAGGAACTGAAATAGCTCCCACTATTACAACTTCAGCAGAAACTTCAATGCGCGTTGATGGAAACAATGTTGATATTGATACTGAAATGGCTAATATTGCAAAAAATACAATTTATTATAATGCAGTTGCGCATCAATTAGGACGTTATTTTTCAAACCTTAAATCAGTTATTAAAGAAGGGAAATGATAATAATGGGTATTTTCAATGCAATTGATGCGGCAGCTTCAGGAATGTCGGCAGAACGCTTGCGAATGGATGTAATTTCCAATAATATTGCAAATGCAAACACGAGCCGGACCGCAGAAGGGGGACCATATCGCCGGCAAATGGTTGTTTTTGAGCCAAGATCGAATGAGACAAGTTTTGCCCAAATTATGGCAACAGCTCAACAGCAAAATTCCGGAAGTGGCGTGCGTGTAACGGGGATTGTAAAAGATCAAACTGCACCGCGTATGGTGTATGATCCTGGCCACCCGGATGCGAATAAAGAAGGTTATCGTGAAATGCCTAACATTAATATTGTTACCGAAATGGTCGACATGATGACCGCCACTCGTGCATACGAGGCCAATGTTACTGCAGTAAATGCAGCGAAAAATATGGCTTTGAAAGCACTGGAAATCGGGCAATAAGCAATTTAAGAAGGGGAAATGTTGAATGAAAATCGACTCCTTGTCATTGTCTCCTATTAATTTACAAAAATCTATTTTGCAAGAAGACGAAACGTCTGTTTCTGGAGAACAGAAACAGACGTTTGGCGAGATATTGTCACATGCTTTGAATGATGTTAATAAATTGCAATTAAACGCGCAGCAGACCTCTGTCGATTTGGCGGCCGGCAAAGTTCAAGATATTTCCGAAGCTGTAATTGCGACAGAAAAAGCCACAATTGCGTTGCAGTTGACAATGCAAGTCCGTAATAAAGTAGTCGATGCCTACCAAGAAATTATGCGTATGCAAATATGATCAACGTTTTATTACTGCCTTATGCCGGTGGTATTGTATAGATAGGAAAGGTTGGAAACCATGGCCGAAATTAAAGAGCAAATTACTCGCTTATGGCAGGGTCTGAGTACACGACAACGATATACTATTATTGCGGTGGCAGTAATTTTTGCTATTAGTTTATTAGGCTGGAGTTACTGGTGGGGCAGTCGCGTTGATTATGTGCCTTTGTTTACTGCCATGGATTCGAAAGATGCAGGGGAAGTAGCGGCGAAATTAAAAGAAGCTAAAATCCCCTATGAAATAGGTGGAAATGGGACTGCGATCCTGGTTTCGTCAAAAGATGTATACCGAATACGGTTAGAAATGGCTAATCAAGGATTGCCGCGAGGTAATAAAGGATTTGAAGTATTTGACCAAAATAAATTTGGTACCACAGAATTTCAAAATAAGGTTTATTTATTGCAAGCTTTGCAAGGCGAATTAACGCGGACAATTGAGCAAATGTCGGAAGTGGAAAAAGCTAGAGTCCATATTGTTATGGCGGAAGACAGCCTCTATAAGAAAAACGAAAAGCCGGCGTCTGCATCCATTATGCTGAAACTTCGCCCGGCGGCACAGTTATCCCGAGAGCAAATTAAAGGTATTGTGAATTTAACTGCCCATAGTATTCAAGGCTTAAAACCAGAAAATATTACGGTTGTAGATAATTACGCAAACGTACTGAATGACCAATCCGATTCTAATGGTTTTTCCGGTGCCGGTACACTGAACCAATTAGAACTAACAAAAAAGATGCAGGATGATTACCAAAAAAGAGTACAATCTTTGTTGGAGCAAGTCCTGGGACCCGGTAAAGCAGCGGCAAGGGTAAATGTGGAACTCAATTTTGATCAAAGAACCCTTGATCGCCAAACTTTTGAACCAGTTGTTGACGATAAAGGTATCATCCGCAGTTCACAAGACTCTAATGAAAGTTATAAGGGCAGTTCACCGTCCGCCGGTGGGATGCCGGGTTCGGCATCGAATATTCCTGGTTATGCAACAGCTGCCAATCCCGCATCGAATTCTACTTATGAGAAAAAAGAATCAACACGAAACTATGAAATCAATGAAACAAAAGAAAAAATTGTGCAGGCTCCTGGTTCGATTAAGCGTTTGACAGTTGCGGTACTAGTTGATAATAGTGTTGACAGAGTGCAACAGGATAGCCTTATGAAAACGGTTGCTTCGGCAATTGGGTTAAATCCGGCTCGAGGTGATAATTTATCGGTAGAAAGTATTGCTTTTAATACCGAAATAATCGATAAACAGAAGAAAGATGAGCAAGTTTACGAACGGCAGCAACAACAATACCTCTGGTTAAGAATTGCCGCTGGAATTCTCGGAATCATTCTTATAGCGTATCTAATTCGACGTTATCTTCGTCGGAATGAGGAACAAGACCTTGAAATTGTAACAATGTCACGTACAGAAACGGGAACCGCGCATACGATGAATGACGGTATTACACCCCAAAAAGAAATGACGCCGCAAGAAAAAGAACGGCTTAAACAGCATGAAGCGATTGCAAGGCTGGCAAAAACTAAACCGGAAGAAATGGCCCAAATTATCAAAGCATGGTTGAGTGAGGAATAGCTTTCGCAAAAGGAGATTTATTGGAATGTTTCAGAGCAACGAGTTGGATGGCAAACAGAAAGCTGCGGTACTTATGATTACGTTAGGCCCGGACGTTTCGGCAGAAATTTTTAAGCATCTGCGGGAAGATGAAATTGATAAACTAACTCTTGAAATAGCGAATCAGCGAAAGATTTCCCAAGAACAAAAAGATAAAATACTTGCTGAATTTCATCAAATGTGTTTAGCAAAAGAATATATTTCCAGTGGGGGCCTTGACTACGCACGGGAGATATTAGAGAAAGCATTAGGTGCGGACAAGGCTTTTTATATTATTAATAAACTCACATCAAGTCTACAGATTCGACCTTTTGATTTTGCCAGAAAGACAGACCCTGCGCAGTTGCTTAATTTCATTCAAAATGAACACCCGCAAACAATTGCCTTGATTATGGCCTATCTGCAATCAGATCAAGCAGCTTCGATTATATCTGCATTGCCGCCTGACCGGCAAGTAGATGTAGCGCGGCGCATTGCGACAATGGATCGTACATCGCCTGATGTGATCAAAGACGTGGAACGTATTTTGGAACGAAAATTATCTGCATTGGTAACGCAGGATTTTACTACGGCCGGTGGTGTCGATTCGATTGTAGAAGTACTCAATAAGGTTGACCGTACGACAGAGCGAACTATTATTGAAAATCTTGAAATTCAAAATCCTGAATTAGCTGAAGAAATTAAGAAGCGAATGTTTGTCTTTGAAGATATTGTTGGTATTGATGATCGCTCACTGCAATTAGTGTTGCGTGAAATTGAAAGCAAAGACTTGGGTCTGGCTTTGAAAGCTTCGTCTACCGAAGTTGCCGAAAAAATTTACAAAAATATGTCAAAAAGAGCTTCCGATATGTTGCGTGAAGAAATTGAATTTATGGGCCCTGTACGCATTCGTGACGTAGAAGAAGCACAGCAAAAGATTGTAAATGTAATCCGTCGTCTTGAAGAATCAGGTGAAATCATTGTTTCACGCGGCAAAGGAGACGAGATGATTGTCTAGTGTTATAAAGTGTGTATATTTGCACGAAAAACCGAAATTAATTTATGATTCTGTTTTGCATGACGCAACTGCAACTGCTGCTGCGACGGCGATTGATGTTTGTGTATCTCCGGAAGAAGCAGAAGAAGTGTTACGAGAGATTGGCTCGGAGATTTTGGAAAAAGCGAAATATCAAGCGGATCAAATGATCTTGAAGGCCAATTTGCAGAGTGAAGAAATAAAAAAACTGGCACGACAAACCGCTTATGCACAAGGCTATGAGGAAGGCAAAAAGACCGGCGTTGAAGATGGGCATGCGGAAGTCCACAAGTTGATTGAAGAGGCGGCTTCGAAAGCCCAAACAATGATTTTGGCATCGAAACAAGAAGCGGAAACCATTGTCCAATCTTCCGCTGGGAAAATAATGGATTTGGTTTTTGCAATTACCGAAAAAGTCCTGGCCCGCGAAATACAACAAGATCCCAATTCCGTATTAGCACTGATACAATCCGCTTTACAAGAAGTGCGTGATCAGGATTCAATTACAGTTATGGTAGCGCCTGATGATTATGAAATTGTTTTGCAGGAAAAAAAGGATTTACAAACAGTAATCGGCGGTGAAAAAAGCTTAACCATTATTCCGGATAATACGCTTACTAAAGGAAGTTGTTTTATTGAAACGATAAGTGGCAAACTCGATGCCCGCATTGATACCCAAGTAGCGATATTAAAAAATGCTTTACAAGAATTAGTGCCATGAAACCACTTTCTATTCAACAATGGCTAGAAACTATTCAATCTACACGGACTCTCAATTTGACAGGTAAAATTACTCAGGTTATCGGTTTGGTGATGGAATCACAAGGGCCTAATGTGAACCTAGGCGACCTTTGTTATGTTGTTTCCCGCAGTTTAGCTGATCCAATTCCTGCCGAAGTTGTAGGATTTAGGGAGAACAGGGTATTATTGATGCCGATTGGCGAAATGCAGGGGATTGGTCCTGGATGCCAGGTTTTTTCCGCTTATAAAAGCTTGAAGGTTTCTGTTGGATCGGCATTATTAGGACGTGTCCTGGATGGACTGGGACAACCGATCGATGAGAAAGGTCCGTTACAGGCCAAGGTGGAATATCCATTACACGCACCGCCGCCTGCACCCCTTACACGCCCGCGTATTAAAAAACCTTTGGCTGTGGGCGTCCGGGCCATTGACGGCTTAATTACATTAGGGCTCGGACAGCGAATTGGTATTATGGCAGGGAGTGGAGTTGGAAAAAGCACATTGCTGGGAATGATTGCCCGTAACACGTCAGCGGACATTAACGTAATCGCTTTGATTGGCGAGCGTGGCCGTGAGGTGCGTGAATTTATTGAACGTGATTTAGGGGAAGAAGGATTAAAACGTTCTGTTGTAGTTGTCGCTACTTCAGATCAACCGGCGTTATTGCGGATTAAAGGTGCATTGACGGCTACTGCCATTGCGGAATATTTTCGTGATCAAGGCCAGAATGTAATGCTGATGATGGATTCTGTGACGCGATTTGCGATGGCGCAACGGGAAATCGGGTTGACGGTTGGAGAACCACCGACTACCCGCGGTTATACACCATCTGTTTTTGCCATGCTGCCTAAACTTCTGGAACGTTCCGGAACTGCAGGAACTGGCTCCATTACTGGTATCTATACGGTGCTTGTTGATGGAGATGATATGAACGAACCAATTGCCGATTGTGTACGTAGTGTCCTTGATGGTCATATAGTATTATCCCGTGACCTAGCTTCACAAAATCATTATCCGGCGATCGATATTTTGCAAAGTGTCAGCCGTCTCATGATGGAACTGGCTGATGAAGGTCATTTACACGCGGCGCAGAAAACACGTTCCTTACTGTCTGCATATAAAGAGGCGGAAGATTTAATTAACATTGGAGCGTATGTGACTGGGAGTAATTCTATGATTGACCAAGCGATAACACTAAGACCAGGAATTAATTCTTTTTTACAACAGACTGTTTATGAAAAGAATTCGATACAGGACACAATTGCTGCCATAAAGAAAATCAGCGACGTTTCGTCCGCTATGTGAGTGAGGTATTATGAAGCCGTTCCAATTTCGTTTGGCAACTTTATTGG
>CAYUNV010000095.1:10080-11500 GCA_964446265.1 uncultured Negativicutes bacterium
AGAACTAAATGAGGCATTGGTTCAATATAAACAAGCTTTACAAGATATGCAACGATTGAAAGAAAATCGAGATAAAACCAGTGAATTATTACGACAAAAACAGCAAAAAAAGTTAAAAATTGAAGAATTTAAGTTATTCCAAAATTATCTCGATAAAATTAATGTAGATATAAAAAATCAGCATCATGTAATTGAAAATACGCAACATGTTCGCCAGGAATGTCAGAAAAAACTATTGGAAAGTGCAAAAAAACGTAAAATTGTGGAAAAACTGAAAGAAAAACGCTATACCGAGTACTGTAATGAACAATTACAGGAAGAACAAAAAGCAATTGATGAAGTGGGCTTACAAGTTTTTGCCCGAAAGAAAGCAGGGAATTCCGAATGGTAAGCGGGATAAGCAATGTAATCCAACGAATTGGCACGATTGAACGTCGTTTTGGAATTAAATCGGAAAATCCAATTAATTTTTCTGCCGAATTGGCAAAGGCTCAGGAGTACACTTCTCGTACTCAACAATCGCCAGAAACAAATAAAATTATTAATTGTATTGAAAAAGCAGCTGTTCAGTATGGTGTTGATCCCCGTTTGGCAGTCGCTGTAGCTAAAACAGAATCCGGATTATCTGCTAATGCTGTATCTTCAGCCGGTGCGATTGGGATTATGCAACTGATGCCGGAAACAGCAAGCGCTATGGGAGTTAACAATATTTATGATGTGCAGCAGAATATTAGCGGAGGAGTTCGATATCTTCGGCAAATGCTAGACCTATTTGGCGGAGACACTGATAAAGCAATTGCGGCATATAACGCCGGACCCAATGCAGTCGTTCAATACGGCAAAATTCCTCCATTCCAAGAGACGCAAAATTATGTAGCCCAGGTTAAAGCATCATACTGATCTTTGTAGAAAGGCAATTTTATGGCGGAAAAAACAAATTCTACCCACAATAAAGCGCTTCAGCCCACAACACCGGCAACAAAGAAAACAATGAAAATGATCCTAATTGTTTCTGTGATCCTTTTTTTAATGACGATAGGAATTGGAGCAGGCGCAATTTATGGGATAGCACGATCGCCTGAGTTAGTTAATAAATATAAAGCCTATGATTACCCTCTAATTGGCAAATTTTTTCCACGGCCTAAAACTAATTTTGAACCTGTTGAAACGAGTTCAGATCCTATTAGAGAACCGGCTCCTCTTGTCATGCCAAAGGCAGCTGTTGCGTCAACGTCGAATTTAGCAGCGGATCCGGCAAAAACATCTGTTTTGCCGCAAGAAGTGGATTTGTTAAAGCAACAAAAAGCACAGCAAGCGGAAACTGCTAAGCGGATTAGCAAGTTAGCCCGGTTGTATGGCAATATGAAACCAGATGAGGCAGCACCTATATTAAGTAAGTTAGATGATGCTACGGTTTTAT
>CAYUNV010000096.1:0-6881 GCA_964446265.1 uncultured Negativicutes bacterium
AATATCAGTTAACAAGCCAGGACGGTCCATTGCGTCAATCTCTGCCGTCACTTTGTATAACGAATCTGTCGTCGTATCCCAATCGACAGCAATCATCCGCTCATATTCCTCCTTATTGTTCAAAACATTCGTACAGTCTGCACGATGGACAGAAACCCCACGCCCTCTGGTAATATAACCTACTATCACGTCTCCGGGCACAGGATTGCAACAACGCGCCAGACGAACCAATACGCCTGTTTCGCCCTCAACAAGGATCCCATGGCTTCCTTTACTTTTACTATGCTTGGGTTTCATACCGGCAAGTATGGTAGTTACATCCGTTGCAGCCGGATTAGCAATTCGCTGTTCTTTCTTGTAAGCCTCAACCAACTTCGTGATCACGCTATGAACCGGAATTCCACCGTAGCCGATTGTTGCCAACAAATCTTCTTCATTTAGCACATTGAATTTTTTCGAAATCCCGGCTAAACGGTCACTTTTCATTAATTCTTTATAATCATAGCCCAGTTTCTTACTTTCCCGTTCTAATGATTCACGACCTTTAACAATATTTTCTTCTCTGCGCTCCTTCTTGAACCATTGTCGGATTTTATTTTTGGTCTCCGAAGACCCAACAATATTTAACCAGTCACGGCTAGGACCATTGCCTTGCTTGGTGGTAATAATTTCAACAATATCGCCATTGGAAAGTTTGTGATCCAGCGGCACCATTTTACTGTTCACCCGGGCCCCTACACAGCGATGCCCAACATCGGTATGAATACGGTATGCAAAATCAATCGGAACGGATCCGGCTGGCAAATCAATCACATCGCCGCGCGGCGTAAACACAAA
Source organism: uncultured Negativicutes bacterium (assembly GCA_964446265.1). Classification (GTDB taxonomy): domain Bacteria; phylum Bacillota; class Negativicutes; order CTSoil-072; family CTSoil-072; genus CTSoil-072. The sequence goes on from CAYUNV010000096.1 coordinate 838, forward strand.
TACTTCATCAGAAAAAACGTCCAGCTTTACCGTTTCGACAAAATCTGCCGGATCCCGCAAATCCTGATGCCATTCCAATAATTGCCGTAACCAGGCCGTTTTTTGGTCAAATCCACGGTCTGCTCCTCGACCGCCTTCTTTATAACGCCAATGAGCTGCAATTCCGTGTTCGGATACACGGTGCATCTCCCACGTGCGTATTTGAATTTCAAACGGCTGCCCATGCGTACCAATAACCGTTGTATGCAACGATTGATACATATTAGACTTTGGCATGGCAATATAGTCTTTGAATCTTCCAGGCAACGGCTTCCACTGTGTATGCACAATTCCCAAAACACCATAACAATCTTTGACGGTCTCCACAATCACCCGGATAGCCGAAAGATCATAAATTTGACTTAAATCTTTATGATCTTTCTGCATTTTTTTATAGATACTGTAAAAATGCTTGGGCCGACCTTCAATCGTTGCTTTGATATCCATCGCATTCAACCGTTCCGACAACGTTTGAATGGTTTCATTAATCATTTTTTCCCGTTCTTGTCGTTTTTGTTTTACTTGTTCAACCAACTCATAGTATTTTTCCGGCTCCAAATAGCGAAAAGAAAGGTCTTCTAATTCCCACTTTATGCTCGATATACCCAGTCGATGCGCTAACGGCGCAAAAATCTCCAAGGTTTCATACGCAATTTTTTGTTGTTTTGCTTCCGGCATATACTTTAAAGTCCGCATATTGTGCAAACGATCGGCCAATTTTATAAGAACAACGCGAATATCTTTGGCCATTGCCAAAAACATTTTGCGAAAGTTTTCCATTTGTTGTTCTTCTTTGGATTTATATTCAATCTTATTTAACTTCGTAACGCCATCAACCAATTTTGCAATATCTTTGCCAAAAACCTTTTCCAGCTCTTCCAGCGTCACTTGGGTATCTTCCACTACATCATGCAGCAAGGCAGCACTGATTGTTACTGTATCAATCTGCAGTCCGGCAAGGATCTTCGCAACCCCGAGCGGATGAGAAATATACGGTTCGCCCGAAGCCCGCAATTGCCCTTCATGTGCGTTGCAGGCAAAATCGTATGCCTTTTGGATCAAGTCAATCGGAGCTTCCGGTTGGGCAGCTTTGATCTGGTTTATGATGTTTTGAATCGTCTTCTCGTTTTTCGACGGTTCCACAAGCACACCCGCCCTTCGCAATTACTTAAAATACCATGAATAGTTTAAACATATAAATTGAAAACAAGCCTGCATTATGATTTGCGTGAAAAAAATTCATTATTGATATATTCTTCCCGTATTTTTAGACAATGTTGATACAGCAAGGAAGAAAACAAATCCTGTCGCTCCGTATTTTGCAAGACAAAAGAAAAAACATTCCGGTCTTCTTTTCGATCAAAAATAAGAAACCCTAATTCCGCTAAAATTTCAACCGCTAAACGCAGTGTTTGTTCGCTAAGCGGTTGTTTAACGTGTTGACGAACCATCGGAACCATAGCAAAAAAATCAATATCGGCAGACTGGGTAGTGCGGACATAATCACGACAACTGCAATACACTGCCGTAATGATTTCACGGTCAGGAGCAAGATTGTTTAGTGTTTGCTCCAAAACGGTATCCTTTTCGCCTATTTTTAATACATCTTCCGCTTTTAATTGGATATCGCGCCGGCCTTGCCATTCGTTCAATTCCGGCGAAAAAGCAATATAAACAGCATCATTGTTATTTAACTCAATTGCTTGTTCACCCATATTCCAGGCAATCACTTCGCGGGCCACTTTTTTATGTCGGACCCGTAATTTTAGGTGTTTGCCATTCTTTCCGATTGCTTTCGCAAAAGTAACGGTCGTTTTTTTTCCCACAAATAAAGGACTGGGATTCCCCATACCATGCGGCTCCAGCGCCGCTACTTGTTGTAAAAAAGGTTCGTCAATTTCTTCAATGCCGACAAAAGCATCCAGCGTTAAAACGGGAATATAATCGTCGGCCGATAATGTGTTTCCGGCAATGGTGTTCAACCGGTCACGAAATTCGGTAATTTTGTCTTGTGCAATACTTAAGCCCGCAGCCTGGTGATGCCCGCCGAACTGCAACAGCAAATCGGAACACGCATGCAATGCTTTCAGAATGTCAAATCCAGGTATACTGCGGCAAGAACCGCGCCCTATACCTTCTTGAATACTGATCATAACAACCGGACGATAATATTTTGCCACTAACCGGGATGCCACAATGCCGATTACTCCCGGATGCCAATCTATCCCATCCAAAACAAAAGCATTTTCCCACACTTTTTCTTGTCTTATCAACGTTTCATCCGCCGCAACGAGAATTTCTTTTTCAATTGCCTGACGTTGCAAGTTTTCTTCGTAAAGCTGCCCAGCCAACTCCATTGCCCTCTCAGGATCTTTCGTCAGCAAGAGCTCCACACCCGCCGCCGCATTTCCTACCCGGCCGGCCGCATTTAAATGCGGCGCAATCACAAAACCTACTTTGCGGGCATCAACCACAGCAGGGTCTAATCCGCATCGCGTAAGCAACGCCTGTAATCCAACGTTTTGCGTTTGGTTTAACTGCTGTAATCCCTTCTTTACCAGAAGACGGTTTTCACCCGTTAAAGATACAATATCAGCAATCGTACCGATGGAAACCAGTTCCAAATAATCATTAAGGGGCAGAGGTACCTGGCAATAATCCAGATACAGAGCCTGGCATAACTTGAACGCAACACCAACACCCGCTAAATTTTTTTCCGGATACCGGCAATCAAATTGTTTGGGATTGATCACTGCCTTGGCCGGCGGTAAATGAGCCGGCGGCTGATGGTGATCCGTAATCACAAAATCCAGTTTACCAGCAAATTGAGAAACTTCTGAAGCTGCACTGATGCCACAATCTACCGAAATGACTAAGCGAGTCCCTTCTTGATACAATTGTTCTAAAGCCGTTGCGTTCAACCCATATCCTTCATTAAGGCGTCCAGGGATATAATAGTCAACACGGGCTCCCAGCCCAGAAAGGAGTTTATAGAGAATTGCCGTACTTGTCATACCGTCTACATCATAATCACCATAGATGGTTATCTTTTCCTGTTCCCGTACGGCTTTGCTGACACGATCTACTGCAACAGCCATATCTTTCAAGAGAAACGGATCTTCCAGGTTGGAGAGATCACCATGCAAAAAATCCCGGGCTTCTTCCACGTTTTCCAACCCACGATTAATAAGAACTTGAGCAATAGCACGCGGAATTCCAAGTTGATTGCTCAAGTGCTGCTGAATATCAAATTTAGATGGTGCTAATTTCCATTTTTTTTGCAAGTTTCCTACACGCCTTCCAATATAATACACATATATAACATAACATAAATAAAAGTACTATTCTCGAAACCTATCACATTCTCCTTTTATTATGCATTAAAAAAGAAAAGATCTGGGAAAAATCCCAGACCTTTTCAGCTTGTCACGCGCCTTTTGCTCTTGCTTGAAGCCGTTTACGATCTGCAAACTCTTTCCAAGTTACCCAAATTGGACTTGCGTTAAAAATCGAAGAGTAACAGCCGCTTAAAACACCAACCAATAGAGCGAATGAGAAGTTTTTCGTGGTTTCACCACCAAATAGATACAAGGCAACAACCGCCATCAATACGGTTAAAACAGTATAAATAGAACGTGTCATAACCTGCCAAATGCTGCGGTTCACCATATCAGCAAAGCTTTCGGAACGGCGATGGGTTTTTAAATTTTCACGGATCCGGTCAAAAATCACTATCGTGTCGTTGATCGAATAACCGACAACCGTTAATATCGCTGCAACAAATGTGGCATCAATTTCTTTTTGCAGCAAGGAGAAAATCCCCAGTACCACAATAACATCATGCAATAAAGCAGCAATCCCGGAGACCGCAAACTTAAATTCAAAACGCCAGCTAATGTAAACAATCATTACGAGGCACGAGATTAACACAGCAATTGCTGCCTGCCTTGTTAATTCCGAACCAATGACGGCGCCAACCTTTTCCACCCGGAGAACTTCAAATTGACCGACTTTTGTGTTCAAATCATTGGCTACTGCTTTCCGTTCATCTTCTGTCAGTATTTTCGTCCGGATGAACACATTTTGTGCTTTATCACCCTGTCCGGTTCCTGCCAATTGGATCGTGCTATTCTCCAGTTGATGTTCTTTGAGGGCCTCGCGGACCTCATAAACGGAAACCGGGCGAGCGAATTTCAAATCCAAAAGTGTGCCACCAGTAAAATCGATACCCAAATTGAATCCCTGCACAGCAATTGAGATCAAGCCAGGGATGATGAGAAGGGCCGAAAACGCAAACCACCAATATCGTCTTTTAATAATGTCAAATTTTGCAGTCATATCATTCACCCCCTACGCGCCAAAAATTTTGCCGTTTTTAAATATATTTGCGCTCATTAACATCTTTAACATAAACCGTGTTGCCGTAATTGCTGTAAACAAGCTCAACAGAATACCTATACCTAATGTTACGGCAAAACCTTTAACCGGACCTGTTCCCAGTACAAATAAAACAGCAGCAGAGATCAAAGTGGTTACATGGGAATCAATGATAGTAGCAAATGCTCTATGGAACCCGGCATCCATCGCCGAGCGTAACGTTTTGCCGCCGCGATATTCTTCTTTGAAGCGTTCAAAGATCAATACGCTTGTATCGACTGCCATCCCCATTGATAAAATAATCCCGGCAATACCTGGTAACGTCAATGTTGCATTCAGCATTTTCATAATAACCAGAAGCAACAGGACATACATCAGCAAAGCCACATTGGCCACAAAACCCGATAAACGATAAAACAACAACATAAAAGTAACAATTGCGATAATACTAACTGCAAACGCAAATTCACTTTTATCTTTTGAATCTTGTCCAAGCGTTGGCCCTACAGTCCGCGTCTCTAATATTTCCATTTTGACAGGCAGCGAACCAGAGCGCAATAAAATGGCTATCCGCTGCGCTTCTTCAATAGAGCGGTTGCCGGTAATTACTGCCTTGCCGCCTGAAATCGGTTCTTCAACCACAGGATTCGTCAATATCTGCTTATCCAACAGGATCGCGATATGCTTACCTACATTTTTTCTCGTCAAGTCGGCAAATTTCCCCGCACCTTCTTGGGAAAATTCCAACGATACCAGATTGCGGTTAGATTGGTCGATTTGCGCTTTTGCGTCTTTCAAATCTTTTCCTGTCAGCACCGTATTTCCACTTTCATCCTGAAACTCGAGCAATGCAGTTTTTCCAATCATTTCAATTGCTTTTTCAGGATCTTTAACGCCTGGTAATTCAACAATAATTCGCCGTTCACCCTGGCGCTGGATAATCGGTTCCGTCAACCCCAATTCATTGACCCGGCGTTCAATAATTTTCACAACACGCTGAACCGCATCTTCATCAACTTTAGCATCCGGCGTATCCACAGCTTCCAGCACAACATGCGTACCGCCCTGCAAATCAAGGCCTTGTTTAATTGACAAAGCCAACGGATACATGTAAATACCGGAAACAATGATAATTGCTAAAACAACCACCAAAAAGCTGGTGAAATTACCCCATCTCACTAACCATTACCCCCATTCATGTACCATCTCATATAAAAATTATTGAATTTCAATTGTCTGTTACACAGCTTAAGGGCAAAATGCAGGCGCTGCTGCATTTTGCCCCAATGTCCCCATCGTCATGCTCATTTTACTGCTCATTCTTTTGTTGGTTCTGATAATGATTTACAGCCGAACGGGTTACATCGACCTCCACTTTATCCGCGATTTTCAATGTTACTATCTTGTCATTCAGCGCGGTAATAGTTCCATGCAGACCGCCAATCGTTACTACCCGATCACCTTTCTTGAGACTGGCGAGCATCTCGCTGCGTTTTTTCTGTTCCTTCTTTTGCGGACGATATAATACAAAATAAAAAATAACAATCATCAAAAGAATCGGCCAAGATGCTTGGATCATTTGCATAAATTCACCGGACACTTCTGGCATACCTAAATCACCTCCCCAA
>CAYUNV010000096.1:6891-11361 GCA_964446265.1 uncultured Negativicutes bacterium
ACAGATCATCGTAATTGTATTCCACATAAAACTGTGAAATCCTTTAATGCGAACCATATTGTGCCAAAAAGTCGCGGCGAAAATTTATGAATTCATCATTGAGGATCGCCTCGCGCATTTTTTTCATGAAATTAAGGAGAAAATGCAAATTATGGGTGGTTGTCAAGCGCAATCCGAAAATTTCTTGCGCTTTCAACAAATGCCGGATATAGGCCCGGGAATAATTCCGGCAGGTATAGCAATCACATTCCGGATCCGGCGGACGGAAATCTTCCGCATATTCCGCGTTCTTAACTACTAATTTCCCATGTCGGGTCATCAATGTACCATTACGGGCTACCCGGGTTGGAAAAACACAGTCAAACATATCCACACCGCGCATAACCCCTTCAACCAAGCAATCCGGAGTCCCTACCCCCATCAGGTAACGCGGTTTGTTCACCGGCAATTCCGGAACCACATGATCTAAAATTTCATACATTAACGGTTTCGGTTCGCCAACACTCAAACCGCCAATCGAATAACCGGGAAAATCCATTGCAACCAGATCACGGGCGCTTTGACTGCGCAAATCCTTATACATTCCACCCTGTACAATGCCAAATAAAGCTTGGTCTTTACGAGTGTGCACTGTACGGCAGCGTTCCGCCCAACGGGTCGTCCGTTCCGTGGACGCCTTAGCATACTCATAGTCGGCAGGATACGGCACACACTCGTCGAATGCCATAATCATATCGGCTCCCAGGGACATTTGAACTTGTGTGGCAATTTCCGGCGACAAAAACTGTTTGGAACCATCAATATGCGACCGGAAAGCAACACCCTCTTCGGTAATCTTTCGCAACGGTCCCAAACTAAAAACTTGAAACCCGCCGCTATCTGTTAAAATAGCCCGGTCCCAGTTCATAAACTTATGCAAGCCACCCGCTGCTTCGACCAATTTATGGCCCGGCCGCAGAAACAGATGGTACGTGTTACTCAGGATCACTCCGGCGCCCATCGCGGAAAGTTCTTCCGGCGCCATGGCCTTAACAGTGGCCTGCGTTCCAACCGGCATAAACATTGGCGTATCGTAAACGCCGTGCGGTGTATGCAGACGTCCCGCCCTTGCCCCTGTATGCGGACATTGTTTAATTAATTCATAGGTTATCGCCAATACAAGCCACCCCCGTAAATAATTCAGACAGTAAAGCTAGTAGGAAACCCAGCGATCATAAAATCAACATGGCATCCCCGAAACTAAAGAACCGGTATTTTTCCTGCACGGCCAGCCGATAAGCAGATAACACCTTTCCCCGGCCGGCAAAAGCGCTGACCAACATTAATAGCGTTGACTGCGGCAAATGAAAATTGGTAATGATCCGGTCAACCACCGAAAACCGGTAACCGGGATAAATAAAGATATCAGTCCAGCCGCTCCCCGCCTTTACAACGCCCTGTTGAGAGCAAGTCTCCAGAGTTCGAACGGCGGTAGTTCCCACCGCAATAATTTTGTGTCCTGACTGCCGCGTCTGGTTCAACAGCGCCGCTGTTTCTTCCGTTACCGAATAAAATTCCCGATGCATCACATGCTTGGTTACGTCTTCCACACTGACAGGACGAAATGTCCCCAACCCGACATGCAAGGTGACAAAGGCTAGATTAATCCCACGTTGTCGAATTCCCGCCATTAATTCTTCGGTAAAATGCAGTCCGGCTGTCGGAGCTGCCGCCGAACCTTGTTCCCGCGCATAAACGGTTTGATAGCGTTCTTTGTCATCAAGCGTCTCCTTGATATATGGCGGCAACGGCATTTCACCCAACCGGTCTAGAATTTCTTCAAACACTCCGGTAAATTGAAACCGTACTTTGCGCCCGCCAAAATCCGTCCGATCAATAACTTGGCAAGAAAGTTCGTCACTAAAAACAATCTGCGCACCAATTTGCAATTTTTTTCCAGGTCGAACCAACACATCCCATTCATTACCGGAAGTACGCTGCAACAAAAGCACCTCCACCCTGCCGCCGGTTCCCGCCCGATGACCCATTAGGCGTGCCGGAATGACCCGGGTATCATTAAACACAAGCGTGTCGCCTGCTTCCAGGTAATCTACAATATCATAGAATTTTTTATGGACAATCATTCCGGTAGCACGGTCTAATACCATCAACCGGGATTGATCACGCTGTTCAAGCGGGTGCTGGGCAATCAATTCTTCCGGCAACTCATAATCATAATCAGTTACTAACACTTTTGTTTCGTCCGCCTTTCTCATCGGCCCCTAAATAAGGAAAATAGAATAGTTAAAATGATACTAATGATAATCGATGTCATTAACGGAAAAAGAACACTCCAATTATCGCCCTTAAATTGTATGTCACCCGGTAAGTGGCCAAGCCCAATTTTGCCGCCAAAATGAAATAAAGCGCCGACGATTAACAATACGACTCCCAATATCATCAAGGTTTTGCCAAAAGAATCAAACTCAGCCACTCAGGCACGCCCCTTCCCCGGCTTGTAGTAACGATCTCTTTCACTAAAGATGCAGCCACAATAAGGCTGGCGATACAATCCCATTTCTTTGCTGCCGGTTACACCTTCTTGCCAGCCAATACGAAAATCAATATATTCAAAACGAATTCCCGTTTCTTCAGCAATCGCTGTTGCCACTTCTTTGATCGTCTCATGTTTTTGATAAGGACTGACTAACAAGGTAGTACTGTAACAATCGAACCCATTTTCACGGGCGAAGAGGGCAGTTTGCCGCAAACGATGCTCATAGCACGACCGGCACCGGTCGCCATCGGTAGATAATGCCCGGCGTAAAAAATCTTCCAATGCATAATTGGGATCTGTAATTAATTCAAGCTGCACCTGCTCTGCAAATTCATGCAACGTCTCTAGCCGGTGTTTAAACTCCCGGTACGGATGGATGTTTGGATTGAAAAAATATCCGGTAATATCATAGCCAAGTCCACGCAAATGCTTCACCGGATAAACGGAACATGGTCCACAACACGTGTGCAATAACAATCGCATGCTATTTCCCCTTACCATAATTTTTCTTGTTCATCACCAGAAGCGCACGATAAGCCAAGATGGCTATACGCTCCTTTTGTTGCTACCCGGCCGCGTGGCGTCCGGTTGATAAATCCCATTTGGATCAAATAGGGTTCATAGACATCTTCGATCGTTTCCGTTTCTTCGCTGATTGCAGCGGCCAAAGTTTCCACCCCGACCGGCCCGCCATTGAACTTTTCAATGATCGTTTGCAACATGGTGCGATCCGTCTTATCAAGGCCGCATCGATCCACTTCCAGAAGCGCCAAACCTTCATCGGCAATTTTATCCGTAATAACGCCGTTACCGACTACCTGCGCATAATCACGGACACGCTTTAATAAACGGTTGGCAATTCGCGGCGTTCCACGGGACCGACGGGCAATTTCCTCCGCACCGCGGTCCTCTATCGAAATCTGAAGGATTTCTGCGGCGCGTTTTACAATACAGACCAAGCTTTCTGGTTGGTAATATTCCAACCGGGAAATAATACCAAACCTGTCTCTGAGCGGCGGTGCGAGCGCTCCCGCCCTGGTAGTCGCGCCAATAAGAGTAAAGCGGGGCAAATCCAGCCGCACCGACCTGGCACTTGGCCCTTTACCAATAATAATATCTAACGCATAATCCTCCATAGCCGAATACAATATTTCTTCTACACTGCGGGATAAGCGATGGATTTCATCAATAAATAGAACATCTTTTTCTTTTAAATTCGTAAGCAAAGCGGCTAAATCCCCCGGCCGTTCGATGGCCGGACCGGATGTAATGCGGAAATTAACATCTAATTCATTGGCAACAATGCCGGCCAACGTAGTTTTCCCGAGCCCTGGCGGTCCATACAACAAAACATGGTCTAACGCCTCGGTCCGGCTCATTGCCGCCTGAATAAAAATTGCCAGGTTCTGTTTTACCTTGTCTTGGCCTATATATTCCGCCAACCGTCGAGGTCGAAGGCTGTACTGCCAACCATCTGCGTCAAGTTCTTCGCCGGCTATGATCCGTCCTTCGTTCATAATTACCTCCTGACAAACTCTTTCAGTACTGCTTTTATTAAATCTTCTACCGTTTTGGCATCAACTGCAACTTTGCGCAGGATGGGTAAAACTTCGTTCTGTGTATACCCTAGCGCCAAAAGCGCCTGCAAAGCCTGTTCTGCTACAGAATCGCTGCCTGCCTGGCTTTCAGCAACAAAACCAGACTCCGCATCTACTTCGACTGTTCCCAATTTATCCTTTAGTTCTAAAATAATTCGCTCGGCTGTTTTTTTTCCGATCCCTGGTAAACGGGTCAACTCGTCCAATTTCTTCTGACTGACCGCCAGTCGGAAGCGTTCCGGCGTCATCGCAGACAATACACCTAGGGCCACTTTCGGACCAATCCCGGAAACCGACAACAACTGCTGAAACAGTTCATATTCTGGTTGACTGTAA
>CAYUNV010000097.1:0-3746 GCA_964446265.1 uncultured Negativicutes bacterium
GATCTTTTATGCCGCCGGCCGAATAGTATGAAATTCCTCCCAAAATCAGTACCAGCAACGTCATTACCACAAATCCGACTGTAATTTTTGTTCCTACCCGCAATTCCACCATTGATTTCCCCTTCGCTTATTTTATCGTATTGCTTGCCAGCGACCCTACGAACCACCGAAATTAGAAAACTCCAGCTTGCGCTGAGCTGTTCAGCGACGGTGGAAGCAGCTAGTTGCGTTTATATCATAGAAAGTATTTATACTTTTTATGACACTAAAAAACTTGCAGCCATCATAATGACCACAAGTCTTCTCATACCAATCATACAGCAGCTTGGCAATCGTAGACAAAAATTCTTTAGACCCATAGCTTTGCGTCCTTATCTTTCGATAAGTTTGCCCAATATTCAATTAACACATAATGTATAATTTATACCATGAATTGCTCAAACTGTCAATTAAATGGCTTCGCTTCTTTTAAAAATTCAAAATATTTTTCTTATTCCTACTGAAAAAAATCGCAATAAATATAGGATTAACGATGAACACAAAGAGGTCGTACTCTAACACCCGTAGAAAAAAAATAAGGACAAGGCAGCAGTCCGCTTTGTCCTTATTTTTTAGTCCTGCAAAAAAGTTACCGTAAAAGAGCTCCGGAAATGACCATCCTCTGCACTTCATTTGTACCTTCATAAATCGTGGTGATCTTCGCATCCCTATACAGTCTTTCCACTTTAAAGTCTTTAATGAAACCATAGCCGCCATGGACTTGAATTGCTTTATTACAGATCCAGTCCGCTGCTTCCGAAGCGAACATTTTAGCCATTGCCGCTTCTTTACTGAACGGTTTTCCTTCCTCTTTCAATATAGAAGCATGGTAAACCAAGAACCGTGCCGCTTCCAAACGGGTAGCCATATCGGCTAACATCCATTGAATGGCTTGATTCTTAGAAATCGGTTTGCCAAATTGTACCCGTTCCTTGGAAAATTTCACCGCTTCATCCAATGCCGCCTGTGCGATCCCCAGTGCTTGTGTGGCAACACCGATCCGGCCTACATCCAAGGTTGCCATAGCGATGCCGAAGCCTTTGCCTTCCTTGCCGACCAAGTTTGCTTTCGGGATGCGGCAATTTTTGAATATCAGTTCCGCGGTCTGTGAACCGCGAATTCCCATTTTGTCTTCATGTTTGCCAATTTCAAAGCCAGGCAGCCCTGCTTCGACAACAAACGCACTAATCCCTTTTGTTCCGGCAGTTGGGTCAGTCAAAGCAAATACAACGTATACATCGGCTACACCGCCATTGCTGATGAAGCACTTCGTTCCATTCAACACATACTCTTCGCCATCAAGAACAGCCGTAGTTTGACCCGCTCCGGCATCAGTCCCTGCACCTGGTTCAGTTAATGCAAAAGCACCCAATTTTTCGCCTGTGCACAACGGGGTAAGATATTTTTGCTTTAATTCTTCGGATCCATAGCTATAAATCGCAGAGCAAGCCAAAGAAGCGTGCACTTCATAACTAATCCCGGTGGAAGCGCAAGACCGGCAGATTTGCTCCAAAACTAAAGTGTAGCTGAGAAAATCAGCGCCGGCACCGCCATACTCCACCGGATAGGAGATGCCCATAAAATCGAGTTCCGCCATTTTTTGATATATTTCTTGGGGGATCTTTTCTGTTTTGTCAATCTCAGCCGCGATCGGTTCTAGGTATTCCAGAGCAAATTCCCTTGCATTTTGTTGGATAAGCTGTTGTTCCTCTGTCAGATTAAAATTCACTGTAATGCCCTCCTTGTTATTTGTTTGGTAATCAATCTCTTCTGCCATAATTTCAAAAATACTGTCTTGTTTATATATTAGACCAGTCGTCTATAAATGTAAAGAACTATTTTTATAGTATTGCAACATTTTATTTTTAAATAACTCATAACTCTTCTGTTGATAGAAAAGGCCTTGACTATTCCGGCATACCTGTCTATGATAAAATCATGAAAAATATTACACGCGATAAACTTATTCGGGCCGGTGCCAAAGCGATGCTGGCAAAAAGCTACAACGCTGTAGGAATTCAGGAAGTATTATCTGAAGTAAATGTCCCAAAAGGGTCTTTTTATTATTACTTCAACTCAAAAGAAGATTTTGGCAAAGCAATTATCCACTACTACGGCGAACAACTGGCGAAATCCATCCAGAAAAGTTTATCAGACACAAATGTATCGCCGCGGGAAAGAATGTTGAATTATTTTTCTTCCCTTAAATCATATTTTGTAAACGTTGGCTGCAATCAAGGCTGTCTCGTGGCAAAATTAGCAACAGAAATTGCAGATAGCAGTCCTTCCATGCGTATCGCTTTAAAACAGGAATTTGATAAGTGGGCCGTTTTATTTGCCGATTGCATACGGGAAGCACAAAAAAACGGGGAAATAGCGAAAGAACATGATCCGGAATCTTTGGCTGAATTTATCTATACTTCCTGGGAAGGTGCTCTTATTCGCATGCAGGTAAATCTCGACCCCAGCTCGATCGATAATTTTATGACCTATATATTTGATAGGGTTATTCCTAAACAGATACGATAATGCTATGCGACAAAAAGACGCTGTTAAGCCTTCTGGCTTAACAGCGTCTTTTTGTCTACACTCAAAATTACCAATCAGACCTGCATTGCATAGACTGCTACAATACCGTCGAATTAATACAGTTTCTTCAAATCTTCTTCTTTCATCCCAAAAGAATACTCCGGCCCAGGGAAACTGCCGTCCAGCGATTCTTGGTAAAACTGGTTCAAGGCATCCACCATTTGACCGTTGAGTTTTGCATATTGTTTGACAAATTTAGGAACAAACCGATCGAACATTCCTAATAGATCCTGCGTAACCAATACCTGCGCATCGCAGTGCGGTCCTGCGCCAATTCCCATAGTAGGAATCGTTACCTGCTCCGTAATCAATTTTGCTACCGCCGAAGGAACGCACTCCAGTACAATCGCAAATGCGCCTGCTTCTTCCAGCGCTTTGGCATCTTCGATTAACTGTTTCGCTGCGCCCGCATCTTTGCCTTGCACCTTAAACCCACCTAATTGGGCGGCCGTTTGCGGCGTTAAGCCAATATGACCTACAACTGGGATTCCACCATCCACCATTGCTTTGACGATGGGAGCCACTTTGGCTCCGCCTTCTAATTTTATCGCGTCAGCTCCGCCTTCTTTCATGATCCGATTAGCGTTGCGGATCGCATCCTCGATGCTCACATTGTAAGAACCGAACGGCATATCGCCTACGACAAAGGTTCCAGGCGCGCCGTATACGACCGGTTTCGTGTGGTGGATAATATCATCCATGGTAACCGGGACAGTACTGTTGTACCCAAAAACAACCATACCCATCGAATCACCGACCAAGATCATTTCAATCGGGGTTTTATCAATCACGGATGCCAGTAAAACATCATAAGCCGTAACCATAGTAAATTTCTTGCCGGTTTCTTTCAACGCCTTAAATTGAGGGATCGTTAATTTTACTTTCGCCATTGCAGTACTCTCTCCTTTTGCTTTAATTTTTAACCTTACACAGTATTGATGGCCCTATGTATCGTATTAATCGTTGTTTCTCCTAAATAAGTAAAAAATGTACAGGCCATGTAGTCATTATAGCATGAAAGCAAAAAAAGAGCTCTCGAGAAGCAAGAACTCTTTTTGCTGTAATTAAGTTTTTGACGTTGGGCTATATTAAAATCGAGGTTGTCAGATTTCCTTCCC
>CAYUNV010000097.1:3756-11340 GCA_964446265.1 uncultured Negativicutes bacterium
TCCAGTCCCTCGTACTTGGGGAACGCCTGGATTACCTACAACGTCGCACCGATCATCGTCGACAATACTGTGACTGGGGCCATCGCCACATTCCAAGATATAACCCATATTCAGGGAGTAGAAGCAAAAATTCGCAACCAAGTGCAGTAAGGGAATTGATGCACTTTATTGAGCGGCTAGTCATTATCGCCAACGAAAGCACAATTACTGCCGAAACGATCAAAAAATATTGGGATGGCAGGGAATACAGTCCAGTTACCCCCGTAAACAACTTCTCACCAAGTCTTACAGGTGAAAAGGCCAAGATCGTATCCGCCCTGGAGCAATGCGGCTATAATATCAGTAAAACAGCGCACCTGCTGAATATCGACAGAGGTACGCTATACAATAGACTCAGAAAATATGAAATTGAAATAAAAAAATCGTCCCGCGTTTCGGCAAATGATTAAACCACTCAGGGGGATCAATTTCAGGCTTATTCTTGTGCATGCTCTTTAGATAGATTATTTTTGATCTCTTTGACATCTATATTATATATCTTAAGTTTCTTGTACAGTACGCTCCGTGGCGTGCTCAGTAGTTCGCAAGCCCAAGACACGTTCCCCCGGGCCTGGGACAAGGCCTGCAATATTTTTTGCTTTTCAGCATCTTCCTTAGCAACGATCAATTTATTACCCCTGAGGTCTTTGGTTTTAGAATAGTTCATCAATTTACTTAGAAACGAAAAATGTTTCATAGACAAATTTCCCGTCAACGCTATATTTGCCGCCCGTTCAAGTGTATGTTCCAACTCGCGGACATTTCCCGGCCAACTATGTAAGGAAAATAACTTTAAGACTTCTCCGTCAATGCCTGTAATCATCAGACCAAGGTTGTTATTTATCTTTTTGATAATATGATCGGTTAGTATCGGTAAGTCTTCCATTCTTTCTTGCAGCGATGGCACTTCGATTGGAATAATATTAATCCGGTAATATAAATCATCACGAAATTCGCCTTTCGCGACAAGGTCCGCCAAATTACGATTTGTAATAAAGATCATCCTGACATCAATATCTACCGGGGCTTTACCTCCGACCCGATCAATCTGACGTTCCTGCAGCACTCGAAGCAACTTTGGTTGCAAAGACAAAGGGAGTTGATGTATTTCATCAAAAACTATTGTTCCCTGCTCAGCCAAGGCCAATTTTCCCAATTTCCCGCCTTTTTTTGCTCCGGTAAAAGCGCCTTCGTCATAGCCAAACAATTCTGACTCGAATAATTCAGCCGGAATTGCCGAACAGTTTATTTGGACAAAAGGCTGATGACTTCGCGGACTCAGTTGATGAATGGCATGTGCGATCAGTTCTTTACCTGTACCGGTTGCACCACTGATCAGAACTGTTGATTTGGTTTGGGAAATGTTATATAAAAATTCTTTGATTTTTTGCATACCCGGGGAGATACTTTTAATTTGGTCAATTGAATATCTTGCCCCCCTAAGTTTGCCTAAGTCACTCTTATAATGCGAAAGTTCCTGGCTTAAGCGGCCTACCATATCGGTTGTAACGGCCGTAGTAATAACGGAAGTGTTAAATAGCTTATAGCAAAGCGCCCCCAAAACTTCGCCATTTTTTATTATCGGCAGCCTACTGATCACACACATTTCACCGTTACGCAGACGATAAGCAACTCCCACTTCAGGAATCCCAGTTTTGCTTACAATGTGCATCCGTGTCGAATGAAGAACATCATACACATATTTCCCAACGACATCAGTACTGATACCTGCGCCTTCCGCATAAAAATCGGAAATATATACAATTTTTCCTTCCCGGTCCGTGATAAGACAACAAACGGTATCTAGTATATCTTCGATTTCTATTCCCAAATCAGCAAGAGTCACCTTGTTCAACCTCCCTGTTGTCCCCCAGCCCATTATATTTTCTTTCTTTGTACCTGTCATTCACGACAGCGAGAATTATATTTAATCACAACGGACTATCCACATTTTTATATTTCAAATTACATTTGTTTTTATGATTTTTTTTAGTCATTCATTAAGCAAAGTGTGTTCGAAAGATTTCAATACTTCCTCTATCATTTTAACATAATAAATAGAACTATTTTTTAATTCTACAATTAATACAAACGTCCTGCCCTTTTTCCAGAATTAACGTTTTTCTTTTCCGTCTTATACTTCCGTTTTTGTAACCCACCTAAGTACGCAAAAATTAATTTGGCCGGGACATTTACATACATCCCGGCCAATAAATATACTCTTTAATATAATTAAAGCTTTTTATGTAGTTTCAACAATTCGAAGAGTCCTCTATCACGAAACTCCATGATTTCTTCATTTGTTCGTCCAAACTCAGCCGGGCGATTAGCCATTTCAACATCAATACCTGCTTGAGAGACGTCAGGCCAATCGGAAGGGAATTTATCCCATTTAGCCATGTCAGCAAGCCAAATTTCTACTGATGGGTTTATATGTGTCGTAATTCCTTTTATCCCTTCCTGTCCCCCACCAAGTTGAAATATTAGATTTGGCCCCATAAGCGCCCAGCGCAGTCCCGGGCCAAAGCAAACCGCTTTATCAACATCCTCTACTGAACATACGCCGCGATTGACCAAATCGACCCCTTCCCTGTTTAAAGCTGCCTGCAGACGATTGGCAACAAAACCCAGTGATTCTTTTTGCAGAATAATAGGTTCTTTTCCAAGTAATTTATAAAAATCATAAACATTCTGCACCAGTTCCGGATCCGATTTTGCGCCCTTAGTAATTTCAACCAGCGGAATAATATGGGGAGGATTGAACGGGTGACATCCTACACATCTTTCGGGGTGCTGAGCATATTTCGAAATCTCGGTTATTAAAAGACCGGATGTGCTGCTAGCAATAATTGTTTCCGGAGCAGCGTACTTTTCAATTTCAGCCAATATCCGCTGCTTGATTTCATAGCTTTCGGGGCCTGATTCCTGAATAAATTGGGCATCGTTTACTGCTTCTTCCATGCTTGTTGTGTATGTTACAAGGCCGACTGCCTTTTCCGCAGCATGCTGTGTAATAACATTGTATTTTTTAAGAATATCCAAGTTTTTCTTTATATTGTTTTTTGCCTGATCTAACTGCTTTTGACCAACATCATAAACACACACCGGATAGCCCTTCATTACAAAATTGGTTGCCCAACTCGAACCGACGACACCTGAACCGACACAAGCAATTTTATTTATTGCCAAAGCTTTCAAAAAAATTCCTCCCTTATATTACTGTCCCGCAAGATATTGCCACTACTATTTCTCTGGTAGTATCAATATCCGTTTAGGTCGCAAATGCGTTAAGTACATTATCTTTACTGATCGCGCCTTACTGATATAAAAATTTTTCGTATACCGTCAGATTGATTAGAATAATATAATTCACGCTTACTATAACAAGCTGAGCGTGATTTCCTGTTAAATGTCGTTCGCCTTGATACCCTTTAGTTGTAAAATTTGCCGGGCATCATCCGGGGTGGCGACTTCCTTGTTAGCTTCCGTAATAATCCTGGCAGCTCTCGCCACTAGTTCAGCGTTCGAAGCCAGTCGACCTTTTGAATAATAAATATTATCTTCGAGACCTACGCGGATATGGCCACCCAAAGCAATCGCCGCATACATAATCGGCAAATGGGATTTCCCAATGCCAAACGCCGACCACGTTGCGTCTTTCGGAAGAAGGCTTTTAAGGTATACAAGATTTTCCACTGTCGCCATGGTTCCCCCGGCTGCTCCTAAAACGAATTGGAAATGGAGAGGATCTTTTAATATGCCTTTTTTAAAATAGTACAAAGAATTATAGAGCATTCCAGCATCAAAAATTTCAATTTCCGGCTTTACATTGCACTTTAACATAGTTGTGCCAAGTTTTTCTAAAAATTGTGGAGTATTAAAAAAAACACTATTGTGAGCCCAGTTCATTGTACCAGCGTCAAAAGAGGCCATTTCTGGCTCTATCTCGCTAATATGGACAATACGTTCATCATCATTGGCTGCGGAGTCGCCAGAAGATGTTAGATTGCAGACAACATTGCACTTACTCTTGATTAAAGCAACCGTTTCTTTGAATCTTTCCTTGTCCATAGTTCCATATCCCTTTTCATCCCTCATATGCAAATGGACAATAGCGGCACCGGCCTGCCAACACTTGTATGCATCTTCAGCTATCTCCTTAGGCGTCAAAGGTATATTGGAATTAGCGTCTTTCGGCGTTACTGCACCGGTCAAAGCGGCCGTAATGATTACTTTTTCCATATTTTTCACCTCATAAGTTTTTGAACTTATTCTATCTTTCTTTTGAAAAAGCATATTCCCCAGAACTATCCTGTTTCACATTAAATAGTGACAATTTATTGGTTACAATCCTAAAGGAAACAAGAGGTACATTATGGTTGTAACAATACCTACCCATAACCAGATGACAAAAGTAAACGGTAAAATGTCCTGGAATCTGAGTTTGAAAGCTGCCAGCACAGGCAGCGCCCAGAACGGTTGCAGATTGTTGACCCATTGCGCTCCAGCGCAATATGCAATAATGACTTGCGGAACGGGAACGCCAAGTTGCTGTGCGGCAGGGATTATATACGGCGCTTCAATGACAAACTTGGAGCCGGCGGACGGCACGAAGAAGTCCATTATACCTGTGTATAAAAAGATAATCCACGCATAAGTGTTTTGATTGGAAATTGAAACAAACCAACCCGTTATTATATGGGCTAGACCGGATGCGCTGATCATGCCAAAGATACCTGCATACAGAGGAAATTGAATTATAACACCATACGTAGTACTAACGCCTTTTCGTACGGAATTGACAAAACTATGAGGCGAACCATGCAGCAAAAGTGATAACCCAATAAAAGCATAATTTAATGTATTGAGATCAAGCTTTCCAATGCCTTTTTCTACGAAGAATTTGCCAACCCAAGCCAATACAAAAAGTGCTACCAATGTTTGCAAGATGCTTGAGCGCTCCCAACGTTCAGCCGGACGCATAACTTTTTTTTCAACAACCTCCTGCTCAACATTAAGAAATTCGGCCGCCAGCACCGGGTCAATCTCTTTTGCATCTTCTTTCTTGGGGTGAACAAGCAGCATCACTACCGGTAAAGTAAGAAACAAAATGAGTACGTATGTCAACTGGAAATTTGCAAAACTTGTTAAGGAAACGGGAACAATTCCGGTCATTTTTTCAAGGAAATGACCAGGAGTAGCAAGCATAAGCGGCGCTGCCTGCGAAGGACCATTCGCCATAATCGTGTTAACGCCGTAACAAACAGCAGCAATAAAAGGATAATGAAGACCCATTCCCCTTTTTCGGGCAGCAATTTCCCTCCCCATGACAATGGCTAACATAAGGCCAACGCCCCAATGCATCCAAGAAACAATTCCAACAACTCCCATAAGCATCGCTAATGTCGTTTTGGGGGTCTGCGGAATATCGATCAATTTACTAATACCAGATTTTACAAGTTTAGAATCTGCGATAACAAATCCTGTTACCATCAGGAGAGCCATCTGCATAGCAAACGTCAACAAAAGCCAAAAACCCTTCGCATAATCATCGGCCAATTGCCAAGGACCATGGTTTGTTAAACCCCATGCCATAAAAAAGACGATTAACGTCAATATCAATACAAATACCATAGAATCCGGTATCCAATTAAGACTCCATTCGGTAAACCTGTCAATAATTTGAGCACTAATGCTTCGCTTGCTTGTTGCTCTGGTTTCATCACATGATTCTCTGGGTGCTAAACTTGGCATTGTCTTTTCCTCCCATATTTTGTAATTTTAATTACTGAAATTAGCAATTTGTTTTTTGTTACAATTTTTCCTCCTTTACGTTAATCTATAAGTAATCCAAGTAACATAATATAAATGCAAAATTCATACCAGCATTATTTTTTTGTTGTTCCCACTAAAAAATAATGAATTCGAAGAGACGTTCATAATCGCCCTATCCAGCGTTTATTTGAATTGAAAGATATTCCATCATTTTATCTGCAAAAAGCAAGATCGTATGATTTCCTTTGATGAATATTTTTCATCTATTATTTTGTCTTCGTTTGCGGACAAAACATATTTTTTGTCTCTAGTTGCGAACATTATTTGGATTTTTTCAAACATCTCAAAAAACATCAAATCTATCATTATTAACTATAACTGCAGCATAGAGCTATGATTTCCTTTGACAGGCATGAAAAAGCACATCGACCTCAACGCAATTCATATTATAGTAGAACCAATGTGATTGTATAATAATGCAAGAAAAATACACCAACCTTATTAAAGGCTGGTGTATTTTTCTTGCATTATACCAGATGAACGCTCAGGCAATTCTTGTCATGCCAAAATACTTCGTTTTGGCATAAGCTTTGCATCTATATTTATGAAAGCTGTATCTCTAAAAAAGGAGGCACCTGTAATAATTATGGCAACCAACAAGCTTTCAATGTAAGTATTAGAAGTATTTTCACAGAAAACAAAGGGGGACTAACGTGTTGAATATGCAAGATGTAGTAATAGTTGATACTTTAAGAACTGCTATTGGCCAATTGCAAGGTACTTTAACAACCTTAGGAGCGGATGAACTGGTAGCACCACTGCTCAGTGAATTAGTAAGACGCAACCATATTGAGCCAGAGATGATTGATCTTTGCCTTTTGGGAAACGTCGATAACCACTCCAACGCTCCAAACCTTGGCAGACTCGCGTTGCTGCGAGCAAAATTTCCGTATCAAGTACCTGGATATACCATAGAACATCAATGTGGCTCAGGGTTAGCAGCCATTAATGTTGGATATATGCATATTGCGACCGGCACGGCAGATATTGTCCTGGCAGGCGGGTCGGAAAACATGAGTAATATGCCGTATTGGATTGAAAATGCCCGGCAAGGATTCCGGCTTGACGACAAAGGGTTGAAAATTCATTGTGAATTCATGGAAACAGCCCGACGCGTATGCGGACCAGATCTTTATGATACTGGTATTAACATGGGTATAACAGCTGAAAATCTTGCAGAAAAATATAACATTAGTCGACGTGAGCAAGATGAATATGCGATGCGCAGCCAAATAAGATGTGCCCAAGCACAACAGTCAGGTAGACTGAGAGCGGAAATCTTGCCACTTGAAATAACAACAAAAAGAGGAACTGTACTATTCGATACTGATGAATATCCAAAACCGGACACAACTATTGAAAAACTCAGTGCCCTCAGGCCAGCGTTTAAACAGGGCGGAACAGTGACTGCAGGAAACGCATCCGGAATGAACGACGGTGCTTCAGCAATTCTTATGATGTCCAGAAAAAAAGCACTGGAGTTAGGATTAAAACCGATTGCTTCTATAGGAAAGCACTGCAATGTAGGAGTTGATCCGTCAATCATGGGAATTGCGCCTGCTTACGCAATAAGAAAAATATTCAAATTAGCGGGGACGAATTTTAACGATTATGGCCTATATGAAATAAATGAAGCTTTTGCAGCTCAAAGTTTGGCAGTTTGCAAAGAACTTGAAATAGACAGCAATAAAATGGATAAAATTAACGTAA
>CAYUNV010000098.1:0-7611 GCA_964446265.1 uncultured Negativicutes bacterium
TCGTGAATCCACGAATATTTTTCACTGTTTCAGCCGTGTTATTTATTCTCGGTTTAGTTCCGGGTTTGCCAGGAATTCCATTTTTCGTTCTGAGTGGGCTTGCAATTTCTGTCGCTCTTTTTTTACGGAAATCTGTCCGCTCTGCAACAGAAACACAAGTAAACCAAAAGGAACAGCAAGAAAAAGAAGAGGTTCGCAAGCCGGAAAATATCATTGCTTTACTGCAGGTAGATCCTATGGAATTGGAAATAGGCTATAGTTTAATACCGATTGTAAATGCCAGCCAGGGTGGCGATTTGCTGGATCGAATTGTAATGATTCGCAGGCAGTGTGCATTAGAGCTCGGTTTGATTGTTCCTACTATTCGAATACGCGATAATATCCAGTTAAAGCCAAATGTGTATGTAATAAAATTAAAGGGTGTTGAAATTGCCAGGGGAGATCTGCTGCTTGATCATTACTTAGCCATGAATTCAGGAAATGCCATGGAGGAAATACCAGGAATTCCAACGCTTGAACCGGCATTCGGCTTGCCGGCCGTATGGATTCGTGAAAGCGATAGGGAACAAGCGGAAATGAATGGATATACAGTGGTAGACCCGGTATCTGTGCTGGCGACTCATTTGACTGAAGTAATTAAATCGCATGCTGCAGAAATTATCGGGCGTCAAGAAGTGCAAACTTTGGTCGATGCCATCAAACAAAATAATCCTGCAGTTGTTGATGAGTTGATACCCAATCTCCTTTCATTGGGCGACATTCAAAAGGTACTTACCAATTTATTACGGGAACGAATTTCCATTCGCGATATGAAATCTATTCTTGAAACTTTAGCCGACTACGCCTCAGTGACGAAAGACCAGGAAATTTTAACAGAATATGTTCGTCAAGGTTTAGTGCGCCAAATTTCCCATCAATATGCCACGAATAATACACTGTCTTGTATTACTGTAGATCCTCAGTTGGAAAATAAAATCATGTCAGCTGTACAGCGCACCGAGCATGGCTCATATGTTGCCTTTGATCCTTCTGCGATGCAAAAATTAATTAATAATTTAAATACAGAGCTTGCTAAATTAACGAATTTAGGGTATCAACCGATTGTTTTGGTTAGTCCGGCAGTTCGGTTATATTTTAGAAAATTGACAGAACGAATTGTACCGAATCTTGTTGTTTTATCTTATGCAGAAGTGGAGACAAAGATTGAAGTTCAAGCACTAGGGATGGTGAAGCTATAAATGAATGTAAAATTATTTACAGCTGCTACATTGCAGGAAGCAATGTTACAAGCTAAAAATGAATTAGGCAGGGATGCCGTGATTTTGCATACGAGAAGGTTTCGAAAAGGAGGTTTTTTAGGCTTCTTTTCCACTGAAATGGCGGAAGTGATGGCTGCCGTTGATGTGCCGCAAGCAAAAACGGTTGAGAAACAGCAGCCCGATTTAACTTCTTTACAACTGGAAATGGCCCGGATGCGCAAAACATTAGACCAGGTTGCAGCAAAAATTCCGGACGATGAAAACCAGACATCGCCAGTGCTTGCTTATTTACTGCAAAATGATATCGATTTACAAATAGCGAAAAATTTACTGCAAGGTTTGCCGGAAGAACAATCGAATCTTGAGAATGATCCTGATTATTTTCGCCGTTTATTATTGAAAAAAATATCCAGCCATTTGCAAAAAGTGGATGGCATTACAATCCCTAAATCTGGTTGCAAAACAGTTGCGCTGATTGGTCCCACAGGAGTAGGCAAAACAACTACTATTGCAAAATTAGCCGCCAGTTTTGCGCTGAAAGAAGGCTATAAAGTAGCGCTAATTACCGCAGACACATACCGTATTGCCGCGGTGGAACAATTAAAAACTTATGGCGATATTCTTGGAATACCGGTTGATATTGTTTATGATCCCGATGAATTGAAAGCCGCGCTGTTTCGACATCAAGATAAAAACCTGGTATTGATCGATACTGCGGGGCGCAGTCCGCGCAATAAAGTTCAACTGGAAGAATTACGCGCGATTTTAAATGTGGACCCATACATTGAAATTCACTTGGTTTTGAGTGTGACGACTAAGTCTCGTGACGCTTTAGAAATTATTAATCGATTTTCCGCTTGTTCCCCACAGAAATTATTGTTTACTAAACTAGATGAAGCGGCTAATATGGGGACCATTTTAAATTTGTTATACCGGTTTCCGACTACGCTATCTTATATTACAACGGGACAAAATGTTCCGGATGACATTGAATTGGCGAACCCCAATAAACTGGCAAATCTAATATTGCGAGGGTCATATGCGCGATCAGGCTGAAAAATTAAGACAGATGGTCAAAAATTCAATACGGGACGGCGCTTCGGGAAACATCATTAAATGTCAATCCAATAAAACAAGAGTAATTACCGTTACCAGCGGTAAAGGCGGAGTGGGGAAAACCAATTTCACGGTGAACCTAGCCCTTTCTTTGGCGAATGCCGCACAAAAGGTATTGTTGATTGACGCAGATCTTGGCATGGCGAACGTTGATGTAGTTTTAGGTTATTCAACAAAATACAACATGTTGAATTTGCTGGAAGATAATATATCGTTGCCTGACGTTGTTACGGATGGTCCGCGGGGCATTAAATTTATGTCCGGTGGATCCGGAATATATGAATTGGCTAATCTTTCGAACCATGAATTGCAGCATATTATCAAGCAGGTTACATTATTTGATAATTGGGCCGATTTTATTCTTGTTGATACTGGAGCTGGGATCAACAGGAATGTACTTAATTTTGTAATGGCGGCGGATGAAGTAATTGTCATTACAACTCCTGAACCCACAGCCATAACAGATGCGTACGCTATGATTAAAGCGTATGCAAACAATCGGGGTACGGCACCGGTTAATCTTGTTATTAATCGTGTGCTGGATAATGAAGAAGGACAGAGTGTAGTCGATAAATTGACAAAAGTATCTTCGCGCTTTTTGGGACAACAGGTAAAAAGTTTAGGCGTTGTCTATGAAGATCGTAATATGCGGCAGGCAGTAAAACAACAAACACCTTTGATTTTATCGTTTCCGGACACTATATCTGCGCGCTGTATTGATAATATTGCGCATTTGATACTATATGGAAACCCTGTGGCAAAACCTAGAGGGATACGAGGATTCTTTCATCGTTTTTTAGATATGAAATGGTAGATAAAGCGAAAGGAGAGAATTTGCAATTAAAAATATAGTTCTAGAAAACCAATTATTAGAAATATCACTTTCTCCTGAAATGAAAGGAGAAGTATATCATAGCCGGATTGAAGAAATTTATCCCGATCATTTAGTCGTTGCCATGCCGATGAGTAAAGGGTATCCAGTCATGTTTTCTAAAGGAAATATATTTTATGGTAAAGTGATTTTTAAAGGTTCAGCATACCAATTTTCCAGCAAACTTCTGGAGAAGAAGATTTATCCTTTACCGGTCTGGGTTATTTCTGAGCCTAATAATATAAAACAAATTCAACAGAGGAATTTTGTTCGTATTGATGCCCGATTGACGGTAAATGTGCAGTTGGTTCAACTCAATGATTTTCCGGAGCCAATGGATGCTATCACGAGGGATATTAGCGGCGGCGGGGTTCTGCTAATATTAAAACGCAGGCTCTATAACGGTGATCATGTTAAGCTGGAAATTGACATCCCCACTTGCGCTTCGATTCGTTGTAATGGTCAAATTGTAAGGGTAGAAAAACCCCAAGAAGACGTTATGGTCTATTGGACTGCCGTTCGCTTCACAGAAATTATGGAAAGTGATCGTAGTAAAATCATTCAGTATGTATTTAAAAAGCAGTTAGAGCGGCGCCAACGAGGTTTTTGACCATAGAAAGGAATGAAAGACCATGATTAAGATATTGATTGTTGATGATTCTGCCTTTATGCGTAAGATTTTGTTTGACTTATTTGCGGTTGAACAAGATTTTTCTGTTGTTGACACGGCCCGCAATGGAAAAGACGCATTAGAAAAGGCAAAAAAATATAAACCGGATGTCATTACAATGGATGTTGAAATGCCGATAATGGACGGCATACAAGCATTAAAAGCAATCATGCAGGAAGTTCCTACACCGGTTGTAATGGTTAGCAGCCTAACCCGTGATGGCGCTGAAGCCACAATCCAGGCACTAAGTTTGGGCGCTGCTGATTTTATTGCCAAAACCTCCGGACCCATTGGAAATATCGATGGAATTCGCCAAGAACTTATAAATAAATGTCGTGTTGCAGCGACCGTGAACGTGAAACGACTTTGCCAGCCGTTATCAGCTGTAACGACGATCCCTAAGCAGGTTGCGATCTTTAATTCTCCAACAGGTGTTGAAAAAATTGTTGTTGTGGGAACTTCAACCGGTGGGCCAAGAGCATTACAGGAAGTTATCACAAAATTGCCGGGTAACTTGCCTTGTGGTATTCTTATTGTGCAGCATATGCCTCCAGGTTTTACAAAATCGCTGGCGGATCGATTAAATTCTTTATCTTCTTTAAGGGTGAAAGAAGCGGAACAAAATGATCCGGTTGCTCCGGGGTCGGTATTAATCGCTCCCGGCGATTATCATATGACAGTAGAACGCGTGGGCGGCAAAGTGATTACAAAATTAAACCAAATGCCACCTATTGGTGGACACAGGCCGGCAGTCGATCCGATGATGGAATCAGTTGTTCAACTGTATGGAAGCAGAACTATTGGGGTGCTTCTTACTGGAATGGGCCGGGATGGAGCAAAAGGCATGCAATTGATCCGGCAACAAAACGGTTATACGATTGCTGAAGATAAATCAACTGCTGTTGTTTTTGGTATGCCAAAAGCGGCAATTGAGTTGAACGCGGCAAACATAGTGCTGCCTATCACTAGTATTGCTGCCGAAATAGTTAAAGCAGTAGTATGTAAATAAATAGGGGGTATTCAACGATGGATGTAAGTCAGTATTTGGTACTGTTTCTTGAGGAAGCGCGGGAACATTTACAAAGTCTTAATCAATGTTTACTGGAGCTTGAAAACGATCCAACAGACTTATCCGTATTAGATGAAATTTTCCGCAGCGCGCATACGATCAAAGGGATGTCAGCAACAATGGGGTATACTGATATTGCGGAATTAACTCATAATATGGAGAACGTGTTAGATTTGTTACGAAAAGATCAATTAAAAGCCAACCATGTAATTATTGATGTTTTATTTCAATGCGTTGATACATTAGAGCGGCTGGTTGAAGATGTTGCCAACAATGAGAATTCTGAAACGGATGTCAAAGGACTAATTCAGCAATTATCTGCTTTAACAAAAGAACCAAGTGCAGAAGCGCTGCCTATAATAAAAGTAGAAGAACAACTACAACTACAACCGTCTGTACTCTCTACATTTGACGAAACCAATTTGACGGATATAGAAATTAAAATGATTGCTACTGCAGAAAAACAAGGGCTAAGCGCTTTCGAAATTCAAGTAAATTTGCGAGAAGATTGTTTGTTAAAATCCGCCAGAGCGTATATGGTAATGAACGTTGCTGAAGAGTTGGGCGATGTAATTAAAACGGTTCCTGGAACAGAAGATTTAGAAAATGGCAACTTTGATCAACAATTTCAAATCATCCTTCTTACCTCTGCCAATCAAGAAAAAGTCCGTGAAGAAATATTATCTATCTCTGAAATTGATACGGTAAATGTTTTAGCCTGCATTGTCTCTGAGGATTCAAGCGAAGATAAAGCAATCGAGACCGATACAATACAGGAAACTTCGGCAATCTCTAACTTTGAGGACGTTCATGCCTTAGAGGGCAAAGTTGATGTGACACCAGTTCGCGCCAATACGGCAACACATGAAAAACGGTTAAAAGGTGGGCAATCCGTCCGGGTCGATATTGATAAATTGGACAATTTATTGAATTTAGTCGGCGAATTGGTCATCAATAAAACAAGACTGGAACAGATCGGAACATCGCATAGGCTTGGTGATTTGACGGAAACCATTGAACAAATAGACCGTGTTACAACCGACTTACAATCTGTGGTTATGAAGGTTCGTATGGTTCCTGTCGGACAAGTTTTTAATCGTTTTCCGCGCATGGTAAGAGATCTATCGCATGAATTGGGGAAAGAAATTAATTTAATCATTCAAGGCGAGGAAACGGAATTAGATCGCACGGTAATTGATGAAATTGGTGATCCTCTTGTTCATTTGTTGCGCAATGCAGTTGATCATGGAATAGAACGGATTGAAGAACGTCAGACAGTCGGTAAGGATCCGGTTGGCGAAGTACGTCTTATTGCCCGGCATGAAGGAAATAATGTAGTTATTATGGTTGAGGATGATGGAAAAGGCATTAATGCATCTTCTATTAAGGAAAAAGCATTACAAAAGGGATTCATTACGAAAACAGATGCCGATAAGATGGATGAAAAAGAACTCCTTCATCTTTTGTTTTTACCTGGTTTTTCTACTGCGGCAACTGTAACGGATATTTCCGGGCGCGGAGTGGGAATGGATGCCGTAAAAACAAAAATTGAATCGCTTGGCGGCACGGTTGAAATAGAAACAAAAGTTGGGAGTGGCAGTAAGTTTAAAATACGATTGCCGCTTACATTGGCAATTATCCAGGCTTTGTTGGTGCAGGTATCCCAGGAAATCTATGCAATACCGCTGAGTTCGATAGACAGTACGATCCATCTACAGCCGGAAGATATAAAAACAGTACAGAATCAAGAAGTCATCTTATTGCGCGGACAAATTATACCCATTGTGCGTTTGAGCACAGTTTTAAATATACCTGCTGATCAGAAAGAACAAAATGACTTATTCATTGTTATTGTCCATACCGGCCAACAAAAAGCAGGAATCATAGTGGATGATTTAATTGGTCAACAAGAAATTGTAATTAAATCGCTCGGTAATTTGTTAAAAGGAATTAAAGTAATTGCGGGTGCGACTATTTTGGGCAACGGACAAGTTGCTTTGATCTTAGACGTAAGTTCATTAATGAAATAGAAATTTATGAAATGGAGGTGTTTATATGGCTCAAGATAATGATGTGAAAGAAGAAATTCAGTTGGTGATATTTCGTTTA
This sequence comes from uncultured Negativicutes bacterium, assembly GCA_964446265.1. Lineage (GTDB taxonomy): Bacteria > Bacillota > Negativicutes > CTSoil-072 > CTSoil-072 > CTSoil-072. The sequence goes on from CAYUNV010000098.1 coordinate 7,095, forward strand.
GGAGCGGAAGAATACGCTTTTGATATTCTTATGGTGCAGGAAATAAAACGAATGACTGATATAACAAGAGTCCCACATACGCCTGAATATATAAAAGGAGTTATCAACCTTCGCGGCAGCGTATTACCTGTTTTAGATTTAAAGATACGAATGAATTTGCCAGAAACTCCGATTACAGAAGACACACGTATTATTATCATTAAGATGGAGAAGGTTCTTGTCGGCATGCTGGTAGATTCTGTATCAGAAGTAGTAACCCTAAATTCCTCAGAAATAGAATTACCGCAAGGAAACAGCGGAATCGTGGCTGAAAATTATGTGAGTGGCATTGGGAAAATCGACCAACGCTTATTAATCATACTTGATCCTCGGTTTATTGTTGATCTAGTATAATAGTAAGATTGCGATGCAACAGGGGGGTGAGTAAATTGAGCGAAGATATTTTACATTTATCGGCAATGCAACTGGATGCATTGCGTGAAGTCGGAAATATTGGTGCTGGCAATGCAGCAACTGC
>CAYUNV010000098.1:7621-11158 GCA_964446265.1 uncultured Negativicutes bacterium
TGCCTTGTCACAAATTATTAATCATAAAATTGACATGACTGTACCACGGGTTGCCATTTTACCGCTTGGTGAAGTTCCGGATGTCGTAGGTGGAGCCGAAACAATGGTAGCTGGTGTTTACTTAAAGGTTTATGGTTTAGCTCCAGGAAGTATTCTTTTTCTCTTGCCGTACAGCAGCGCTTTTAGTCTGGTAGACATGCTGATGGGGCGGCAGCACGGGGAAACTAAAACATTAAGCGCTATCGATGAATCGGCGCTCATGGAAATTGGCAATATTCTAGCCGGCTCTTATTTAAATGCGTTGAGCCACTTTACTCAATTGACATTACTGCCGTCTATTCCGGCATTGGCTATTGATATGGCTGGTGCTTTATTAAGCGTAATGTTGATCCAGCTCGGCCAGGTTGGTGACCATGCTTTGGTAATTGAAACTGAATTTAGTACGGAGACCAATGATGTCAAGGGTCACTTTTTCCTTATTCCGGATCCCGGATCGCTAGGAACTATTCTCACAGCAATCGGGGTGAGGAGTTAATGGCGGAATTGATCAAAGTTGGGATGGCGGATTACAAAGTAGGCTGTGCGCCGGACTCGTTAATCAGTTATGGCTTAGGTTCTTGTGTTGGCATAGCCTTATTTGACCCCGTAGTAAAAGTTGGTGGTTTATCGCATATTATGCTGCCTGACAGTTCCTCTGCAAGATCAGTTGAAAACCCTGCTAAATTTGCTGATAGCGCCATTCCATTGATGTTGGCGGATATTATTCGGTTAGGCGGTGTGAAAACGCGTATCTGGGCTAAAATTGCCGGTGGGGCGCAAATGTTTTCTTTTGCTAACACCATGGAAATTATGCGTATTGGCGATCGCAATGCAGAGGCAGTTCTGGCAATTCTTTCCCAATTAAACATTCCATTGCGGGGCAGGGATACGGGAGGAAATTATGGTCGGACAGTAGAATTAAATTTGGAAAGAGGAATATTTCGCATTAAAACAATTGCTAAAGGGGAAAAAGAGTTATAGTGTGGGAGTGGTGTTATGAATAAATGGCGCTTTTCCCTGATCTTGGCACTCATTGCGGGTTTTTTTACATTTTTGTTTGGAGTGTTTCAGGGTGCGAGAATAGAAACACTTTTATTTCGTACCATTGTTTCAGTGTTGATTTTTTCGTCGGTCGGATATATGTTGGGATTTTTTTCAGAACGTTTTTTTCGACAACTGTTAACTATGTATAAAACAAAAGGCGTGCAGGTAGATGTGATTGCTGACGATAATTCAGATGCCGCTGCTCCTGGCACAACCTCAGACTTTACTCCTCTGACTCCGGAAAATATGAAACATATTTTTCAATCGAAAAGTTAATTTTTTGAGGGAACCGGGTGTTGATAGATTATGAGTGATAAGACAGAATGTGCGGAATTTAATGTCGAAGATTTATGGTACCGTTATCGTCAAACCAATAGTATCGAATTGAAGGATAAGTTAATTGAGCATTATTTGCCGCTCGTAAAATCCGTTGCCGGCCGTATTGCTATTGGATTGCCGCAGCATGCAGATAAAGATGATTTGACGAATAACGGTTTTTTTGGTTTGTTAAATGCAATTGAACGATTTGATATTACTAGGGGAATTAAATTTGAAACATATGCTGCAACTAGAATTAGAGGATCTATTTTAGATGCATTACGGGCGCAGGATTGGATTCCAACCTCTTTACGGCATAAAGCGCGAATTTTCGAAGAAACGCTTGCTAAATTGGAAAACCAATTAGGACGTTCTGCTTCTGATGACGAAATTGCTGATGCCATGCAGTTATCTTCTCATGAATTACGCATATTAATTAATCAATTAAATGCCTGTACGGTCATCTCGTTGGATGAGTTCGCACAATCAGTGACAATTCCACAACAATCCTCAAACCCCTCACAATTGGCAGAAGAACAAGAAGTAAGGTCAATGTTAACGCATTCAATTGATAAATTGCCGGAAAAAGAACGAACTGTTGTTTCACTCTATTATTATGAAGAAATGACATTAAAAGAAATCAGCTTAATACTTCATTTGTCCGAGGCTCGTATTTCGCAACTCCACACAAAAGCACTATTCCGATTGAGGGGATCTTTGTCTTATCTAAAAACAAGTTTATTATGAGCATGTTTGGAGGTTCTATGACTGACGATACTAGCATGATGGATCACAACGGTGATACTATTTCCCAAGATGGAACATATGTCATAGCATTAAGCGATCTCGGCGTTTACTTAATGGTTAATCCTCCAACCGGTAATGGAGTGCCGGTTAATGACGGACTGGTTATTGCCGATTTACAAGGCCGTGGGATTAATGATTTTCAAGCTTCAGCAATTATTAAAATCATACGGGAAGCATCAGGAGTTCCAACAAAAGTTGCCGAAGCGCCGCCGCCTCCAACCGAACCGGATATTAGCGTGCTCGTAGCCAGGGACCGTATGGAGGCATCTTTATCAATCTTTTTCCCGCAGAATTGCCGTACTGTTTCAACAGAAGAAGTTATTGCAAAAATTCAAAGTTCCGGTGTTGTATATAATCTGGATAACGATGCGATTGAGAAAGCCCTTAAAAATCCGGGGATTACTACGGTGTGTGCGAAAGGGAAAGTTCCTCAAACTGGTAATGACGCCAGAATGAAATATTATATTGATTTTGAACTGAAAGGGAAACCAGTTGAGATTGAAGATGGGCGGGTAGATTATAAAAACCTGAATTTGTTTACACAAGTGCAGCAAGGCGAATTAATTGCAGAAAAAATTCCCGCTACACCGGGAGTCGAGGGCATTAATGTTCTGGGGCAAATCGTTCCTGCAAAATCGGGGAAAGATATACCGTTTCCATTAGGCAAAAATGTACTACTTGAAAATAATAATCAGATCATAGCAGCATTAGCTGGCCAAGTCGTATTAAAACGTAATAAAATTCATGTTATTCCGCTAATTGAAGTGAATGGCGATGTAGATTTATCGACTGGAAATATTGAATTTAACGGGAATGTTATTATTCACGGTTCCGTACAACCAGGTTTTAGTATTAAAGCGGAAGGTGATGTTGAGATCCAAGGAACGGTTAGCGGCGCTGTTGTTGAGGGAAATAATGTGACGATTCGAATGGGAATTCAAGGCATGCAGCAAGGTTATATAAAAGCTGCAATGAATCTATCAACACATTTTATTGAAAATGCGACGGTGTCGGCAGGGCAAGATATATTCGTTCGTGATGTGATCCTGAATAGTCATGTTAATGCTGTCCGCAAGATAGAAGTGATTGAACGACGTGGGGCAATCATTGGCGGTGAAATTTCGGCGGGCGAAGAAATCCATGCCAAAATTGTCGGAACGCCCACAGCCTCAAGTACAAATTTGCAAGTAGGCGTAAACCCGCTCTTACGGGAAGAGTATCAGCTGTTACGTAGAGATTTAAAAAAATATAAATCGAATTTGGAGCAAGCACAAAAAGCTCTTTCCATTCTTAAAGCGTTGGATCAGTCGGAGTTACCACCTGAAAAAC
>CAYUNV010000099.1:0-11082 GCA_964446265.1 uncultured Negativicutes bacterium
ACCGTCACTTCATACGCATGCGCTAAATCAGCAATTTTCTTGAATTCGGAAAAACCGCCGCAAGAACCAATGTCCGGCTGGATGACATCAATAGACCGATCGGCAAAGAACGGCAAATAGCCCCAGCGAGTATAGATCCGTTCCCCCGAAGCAATAGGAATATTGATCTTTTCTTTGGCCTTTTGCAATAACTTCGGATTTAACGGCGTATTGATTTCTTCATAAAAGAAAATATTGTATTCTTCGATTGCCTTGGCAAACTGAATAGCGCTGACCATATCCGTATACGCATGATTCTCTACAATAATATCGACATCCGGACCAACAGCATCCCGAATCGCTTTCACACGCTCGGCGCCGAGCCGAATGACCGAATTCGGCAGTGGGCCTTCCAAATGGACATTTTCGTTGGTGCCATTGCGATTGAGCGCCAAAGCGTCCACCTTTACCGCATCGTACCCTTCGGCAACCGCTTTGAGGGCTTCTTCCGCATATTCTTCTTTTTTGCCCTTTCCTGATCTTTCCGTGCCCCAGCCAAACTGGATCTGGGACGCATACGCCCTAAGATCCGGCCGGCACTTCCCGCCTAACAGTTGATATAACGGCAGCCCCAGGGCCTTTCCTTTAATATCCCACAGCGCCATATCGATTGCGCTGATGCCGGAAAACACGACGGTTCCCCCGCCTTGCCCCCAGAACGTTTTTTTGAAGAATTTTTCCCATATTGCTTCCGTATTGAAAGGATCCAGTCCGATAATCAATTTGGCAAGGTCTTTGATCATACCGGCTGCGGCGCTGCCGCCCGTACCGTAGGCCATGCCGGCCTCCCCCACACCATAAAATCCTTCATCTGTATCAATCCTGACCAGCACCGGTCGTTGTCCGGTGTTTTTCCGTAAATGCACATGAAATACTTCTACCTGCGTAATTTTCATTTGTTAATTCCCCTTTTCCTTTTTAAATGGCATAAATTCGATCGACAGTTTCACTTTCAACCGCTTCCTCGTTTTTCATGACCCTATCCAAAATCAATCGTTCAAAATGAGCGAAATTGCTATCTTTTACCCGTGGGCGAGCCAGGGTGATTTTTTTATCCAGGGCAATTTTGCCGTCTTCAATCAACACGACCCGATCCGCCAAATAAATGGCTTCATTCACATCATGGGTAACCAAAACGACGGTAAAGCCCTGTTCTTTCCATAGTTTTTCGATCAGTATCTGCATGTTAATCCGCGTCAAAGCGTCCAGCGCCCCTAACGGTTCATCCAATAGCAATAATTTCGGTTCGCCGGCCAGGGCTCGAGCTAGAGAGACCCGCTGTTTCTGCCCGCCGGATAAAATCGACGGCCACTCTTCTGCTTTACTTTCCAGATCCACTTCTTGCAAAGCACGGATGGCGTTCTCTTTACTGCGGTCTTTCGAACCCAGCGCGACATTTTCCCATACCGTTTTCCACGGCAAAAGCCGGGCTTCCTGAAACAAATACCGCACAGCCGGATTAATTTTTTTCACCGGCGCGCTGTTTAGCGTGATTTGGCCATTCGTCGGCGATTCCAGACTGGATATCAACCGCAGCAGCGTACTTTTCCCGCAGCCGCTCTGCCCTACCAACGCCACAAATTCTCCGGGTTCCACCGTGAGATTAATATTTTTTAGTACCCGCACGTCGCCGAAAAATTTACTTACGTTTTGGATGTTAATTGCAAATCCTTTTCCGTTGCTCATATCGTTCTCCTATTACGCTTTTCTATAATTGGGATGCCAACGTAAAACTCTTTTTTCAATGAAACCGGCCGCAAAATCAGAGATACTTCCTAATAGAGCGTAAATCAGCAGACTCAGCACAATCACATCCATGAGCATAAATTCCCGGGCATTCGTTGCCATAAAGCCGATCCCTGATTTGGCTGCAACCGTTTCGGCAACAATCAAGGTTAGCCACATACGTCCCAGCGATTGGCGCACACCAATCATAATTGAAGATAACGAGCCGGGAAAAATAATATCTTTAAATACTTCAAAGCGAGTCAGGCCGTATGTTTTTCCCATCTCAATCAGACTGTTGTCCACATAGCGAATTCCATGAAACGTATTCAAATAGATCGGAAAAAACGTCCCGAGAGAGATTAACACAATCTTGGCCGTTTCGCCGATGCCAAACCAGATCAAGATCAATGGCAGCATCGCCAGGTGCGGAACGTTCCGGATCATCTGGATTGGGGTATTTAAAATCGCTTCCGCCAATCGAAATTGGCCGTTTATGACTCCCAGCAAAAAACCAATCATGCCGCCAATCACAAATCCCGCCGCCGCTCGCATAGTACTAATTTCAATATTTTTGGCTAACGTGCCATCTTTCAGTAAGCGGATCACAGCGTTTCCAACATCACCCGGCGGCGGGAATAAACTGACGCTGCTTTGTCCCAACGTTATGACATACCAGAAAATCAGCACGGCGAACGGAATACTCCAGGAAAGCATCAGATCGGTGACAGCAAATCGATTGTTCAATTGGTCCACCTCTTTCTTTACTGATACTGCTTGAATTTGCCGATTTCAGCATCAAATGAACGATCAAAAATTTTGCTGATATCAATCTCGCCCTTTAACAGCCCTATTTTGATAAATGTATTGACGATATCTTGTTCAGAAGCGATGGTTGCAGCGTCAATCGGCACAATTCTTGTTTTTGTCTGCTGGTTCTCTTCAGTATATTGTTTCAAAAAGTCCTGCGTTTTTTGGTTGATTTGCGGCGCATAATGCGCTGCCCATTTTTCCGGGTTTTGTCTTGCCCATTCCTGCGCATCATTAAACCGTGACAGATAATCCACAATCGCCGCGTGTTTTTTCGGATCCTGGATTGCATCCGGCGTTGCGTACCAGTAAAAATCGCCGGAAAGAATACTGCTTGCTGGTTGTAGTGTCACCGCGCCTTTCGCATGCGCGGAACGGATCGCGTTTCCATAACTCGCAAGCGCATCGACTTCCCCGGTCAGCAAGGCCGACAAACCATCGGAGGTTGACATAGCGATCGTTTCCACATCACCCCAGGAAAGACCGGCATTTTCCAGCATCTTTGCCAAGAAATAATGGGCGGTAGTGCTTTTTACATAGGCAACTTTTTTCCCTTTCAAATCCTGCACCGATTTGATTGGCGAATTAGCGGGAACAATTAATTCTTGTTCCAACGTTGTTGATTTTTTGGTTGCAATGATCTTTAAATTACCGCCATTTCTCGCCTGCGAAGCAAAAATCGGCGGGATCTGACTTCCCGTTCCCAAATCAATTTGATTGGCTGCCATCGCTTCCAGCACCAGGTTTCCTCCCTGCATTACGTGGAATTCAACTTTGTACGGCGTCTTATCCAGTCCTGCCGCTTCCAAAATGGCTTGCCCATTTCTGCCTTCCGCTGCCGCAATTCTCAGTACTACCCCGGAAAGATCCGCATCAGCGTTCGTCCCGGAAGCGGCTTTTTTAGCGTTTTCATTTTCCGCTTTAGAATTTCCGCAACCCACTAAAATTACGGGTAATAACAAAAGTATAACCAAGGCCAATATTTTAACATTTTTCATTTCCTTCACCCTCTCATTCTTATAATTATCACATTAACAATTGATCGCCGTATCACACATTTTTATATCACATTTACAAGTTTAAACTCGTGTTCATACTTCCCGTATGATAACCAGATAAATCTAGCGTTACAAAATAAAAACCAAGTTCTTTAAAATAACGGGAAATCGCCAGCGCAACATCCGCTTGGGCTAATTTACCAATCTCTTCAGGTGAAACTTCAATCCGGGCCAGTTGGTCATGATGTCTTACCCGTATTTGCCCATTACAATATTGCCGGATGTATTCCTCGGCTTTTTCTACCTGTTTTAAGCGGTCCGGTGTAATCTCCAGGCCATAAGCGACCCGTGAGGACAAACAGGCTGCACTTGGTTTATTCCAGGTCGGTAAACCCCATTCGCTGGATAACGTTCGAATTTCTTTCTTGGTTAAGCCAACCTCCAACAATGGGCTCCGTACTTTTGATAGTTCGTCAACCGCTTTCATTCCCGGTCGGTAGTCATCCACATCATCCGCATTGGATCCTTCAAGCACCCAGGCATACCCTTGATCATTCGCATACTGCTCCAAGACCGAAAACCGTTCTTTCTTGCAAAAATAACAGCGGTTTGCCGTATTGGCGACAAATTCCCGGCTTTTTAATTCACTGATCAACACGGTCCTATGGTTGATGCCGATTAACTTGGCAAACTGCAAAGCATCCTGACGTTCCCACTCCGGCAGAGTTTCCGAATAAGCGGTAATCGCCAACGCCTTGTCTCCCAGTACTTTATATGCTGCTGCCGCCAAAAAAGTACTGTCTACACCACCTGAATAGGCAATTATCACCCTGTTCATATCTTGCAGTAATTGATTTAACCTTGATAACTTTTCATTCGCTACTGTCATATGGATACTACCCCTTTGCATTAATTTTAGTTGTTAAATACAGAAAAACTGAAGGCTAAGGCTGGTTATACAAACCGGCCTTAGCCTTCAGTTTTTCTGATCAGCTAACTACTTCTCTTTTTTGTTTATATTACCATATATATAAAATATTGTCAATCAAAATTATATCCCTTCTCCAAACAGCCCTTCCATCGCTCCAACCCGATATTTTTCCAACCGTTCAATTTGCGTAATTCGATGGTTCTTGATGACAATGACAATTTGACCATACTGCAGCCCTTCAAGCGTTTTGCCGATCCGCAGCCGCAAATTACTAAGCTGCGCTTCTTCCTGCGCTGTTGCAGCTTGCTTGGATTTTCCGGGGGGATCAGAAACCAACCGAATTTTTTCTGTTGTATCAATTTGAATCAGTCGTCCATCCTGAACAATCAAAGTGACGGTTCCATGGCCCATTCTTTGAATCTCGGTCTCTATAATCTGCCATACGGATTTTTCTATCTCCATCCCTTGTTCCCTCCATCAAATTCTGTTGTTATTTTAATATATCTAACATGTCATCCAACAAATCTTGCGGGTCTTCCAATCCTACCGACAGCCGTACAAGAGCGTCGCTAATACCAAATTCATGCCGGACAGCGGCTGGAATCGCAGCATGAGACATCGTCGCCGGATAAGACAAAATACTTTCTACTCCGCCTAAACTAACAGCCAAAGCAGGAATTTTTACCTTCGCCATGAGTTCCTTGGCCAATTCCACGCTTTCCAACTCGAAGGATAAAACAGCGCCAAAGCCACTCGCCTGTTGTTTGAGAAGTTCGTGTCCGGGATGACTGGGCAAACCGGGATAATGCACTACTTTCACCTTGGTGCATTTCTCCAAAACTTGCGCAATCTGCAAGGCAGAAGCCTGAGATCGATCCATCCGCACTTTCAGGGTTTTAATCCCTCGGATCGTCAGCCAGCTGTCCTGCGGCCCCAGGACTCCGCCCAACGCATTCTGCAAAAATTTCAGTTGGCTCGCCAGCCCTTTATCCGCCGTAACTGCAAGTCCGGCTATCACATCGCTATGTCCGGCCAGAAATTTTGTTGCACTGTGCACGACAATATCCGCGCCAAATTGCAACGGCGTCTGCAAATACGGCGTCATAAACGTATTGTCCACAATCGAAATCAGTCCCTGTTTCTTCGCCCAGGCACAAATGGCCGGCAAATCACTGACCTTCAACAACGGATTGGACGGACTTTCCAATACAATTCCTTTAGTATTGGACTGTACTGCCGCTTTGATCGCCTCCAAGTCGGTTGTATCGACAAAAGTATGGCTGATGCCCCACTTCGATACGCCTTTGGTCAACATCCGGTAGGTTCCCCCATAGACATCTTTCGGCGCAATCAAATGATCTCCCTGTTCAAACAAAAGCAACGCGGCCGAAACTGCCGCCATCCCGGAAGCGAACGCAAAACCCGCTACCCCGCCTTCCAACTCAGCAATAATCGCTTCTAACGCCGCCCGGGTCGGATTGCCCGAGCGGGAATAATCGTATTCATCGCCGTTGCCGATATTTTGGTCAAACGTCGATACCTGATAGATCGGAACGCTGACCGCACCGGTTGCCGGATCAATCCCGCCTTGATTATAAATCAATTTTGTCGCAAAATCAGTCATGTTATCCCATCCTTATATGATAAGTTTCTTTGTTAACGTATCGCTTGCTGTAAATCCTCGATGATATCTTCGGCCGCCTCAATGCCGACGGAAAGCCGTAGCAGCTTATCGTTAATCCCGAATTTTTCCCGTAATTCAGCAGGAATATCGGCATGCGTCTGTACGGAAGGAAACGTAATCAAAGACTCTACCCCACCGAGACTTTCGGCAAACTGAATCAATTCCACCTGACTTAATATCTTAGGCACGAGTGCCGGATCATCGACTTCAAACGCGATCATTCCCCCGTAGCCGGCAGCCTGCCGGTCATGAATTTCCTTACCGGGATGATCCGGCAGCCCAGGAAAATAGACCTGTTGCACACGTGGATGCTGCTGCAACCACACGGCGACAGCGGTCGCATTGCTGTTGTGCCTATCCATCCGCAGCGCTAAAGTTTTTATGCCCCGCAGCAACAGCCAACAGTCCGATGGTCCCAAAACCGCGCCGGTTGCATTTTGCAAAAAAGCCAATTTTTCGCTTAGCTCTGCCGTGCGGGTTACGACGAGTCCGCAGACCAAGTCACTGTGTCCGGCCAGATATTTCGTCCCGCTGTGCAGCACAATATCTGCACCCAGTTCAAGCGGCCGCTGAAAATACGGAGTAAGAAATGTATTATCCACAATTACATGTAAACCATGAGCATGGCCAAGTTCAACAATAGCGGCAATGTCAGCAATTTTCATCAGCGGATTGGTTGGTGTCTCAACGAGAATGGCTTTTGTGCCAGGCTGTATTGCTGCTCTGATTTCCTTTAACGAACTGGTGTCAACAAAGCTTACACTCAAACCAAACTTTGTGAAAACCTTGTCTAAAACCCGGTACGTTCCGCCATAACAGTCGGCAACAGCAATCAAATGGTCCCCATTCTCATACAGCATGAGTACGGAAGTAATTCCAGCCATTCCGGACGAAAAGGCAAACCCGGCATGGCCGCCTTCCAGCGCGGCAATTGCTTCTTCCAGTACCTGCCGGGTAGGATTCTTGCTGCGCGTGTAATCATAGCCTGTACTTTGACCCAGTCCCGGGTGCCGGAACGTCGCGGTCTGATATATCGGAGTACTGATGGCACCCGTTTTTGTATCAGTACATAAACCTACTTGCGCAATTTTGGAACTCAACTGCATGAAAACCACCCTTTCCTGATCAACAAATTCTTTTACCTTTAAAAAACGCAAGCCCCTTTCATTCAGATGAAAGGGGCTTGCTAATCGCACACACTTTCTCTCATCTGCCAGGATTTCTCCTGTTGGATTTAGCACCTTGCGGTTAAGCCGGTTGCCGGGTGTCATCGGGCCAGTCCCTCGACCACTCTGGATAAGAGCTTCTATTTAATTGGCGTTCTATTAAATCGTACTCATAAACTTCAGCAAATATATCATTTATATTATCGATAAAACGTTATAAGATTGCTTTCCCTCTTACTCTTGTTTATATCATATAGGAACTATAGGAATAAATATAACGGAAATTTCCTACAAAGTCAATAGTAATATAAATATTAATAAATCACGTCATATAAAATCGAGATAAACTTCGATTTTATATGACGTGATCACATGCTTTGACAAATTTCCAAGTTAAGAATGATTTAGACCATCATGAATAATATTAACCAACATCAATCAGCTTACATCGTTTAAATTTAATACTCACCACTGGTGAGCCATGGCCGGTAGTCAATTTGAGCGGCGATATCATCCATTTGCAACGCCTTAATCGCCAGTGGCATTTCTCTTACGAAAAGCCTCTTATTTTCTTCAAGTGATTGGATCGCTTCGTCTCGCGTTAACAATCCATACCGGATTTGATTACTCAAATGTGCATCTAAATAAGAGACTCCCAGCATTTTTCGAAACATATATTCCTTGAAATAATGATAGAGGCAATCTGAATGCCAGTCTTCGCCGCTTGTCACCGGTTTTACCCAACCTTTTTTTGTTATTTCAGGAATAATTCTCCTATGATCCCAGTCAAGATAATTAAAAATCATCACTGGCGTCACCGAGGGATATTTTGACTTCAAATAGTTATTGGCTGGGTCAACCGCCATACACCCCTGGTAGCAGGTGGAAAAATATTTGACCACGCCTTGCGTAAACCTCGGCGAATGGACCATTTCTTTCATCATATTGGCAGCGCTATCCGTCATACTGGATCGCTGATAATCTTTGCCGTTGCCCCCTTTTAACTCCAAGGCAAGAAAAGGAGGACATTCTAGTGCAGTGGATGCCCACACAATCATAGGAATATTGCGTTCTTTCGCTAATTCAAAACCCAGGATATGTAGATGCTTGCAGGCTACGCAGGTCATAGCTGCAGAAACAAGACTGGGATGGGCAAGCCAAGCCCTAAAAAAATCTTTAAACGTCTTCGCATGGAGTTGGTTTGGCAGTGAAACGATATGATGTTTCACCCCTAAATTTGCGCACACTTTTTTGGCATTTTCCACAGAGATGGGTAAGGATGCTTCGTGGACATATGTAAATCCTTCTACATTAAGGCCATATGTATCTTTCAAAGTCATCAATGCATAGGTACTATCTTTTCCACCGCTAATTCCCACCAGACAATCTGCGGCAGATGTTTTGCTGCGATGTGTGGTCAGCAACTCCACTAGTTTATCTTCGCCGTTTGGCTTATAGTTTGGAAAATTCGTCTGACACCAGTAGCACTCACCTGTTGCATTAAAATTGCTATTCGGTAGAGAAGAGATCATAACACATTTTTTACATATTGCCACAACGCTTCCTCTCCTTCCAAAAATTCCTTTATAATCTCACCAAGCATTTGGTGACTAAGAACAAGGAAACAGGGAACATCACTTATTCATTGCATCAAATTTAAATTTCCTATATACTTCTTAAATCACCTACTTTCTGCTGCTTCAAAATCCAAACACAGTAGTCTGAACATTCTGATTTTAAATGTCGCAATCCATCCTTTAACATTTTTCAAAATATTATATAGGTTATATATTATTAAATATAACCTATATTTCCTATATAGTCAATAGGAATAAGGCAGAATAGTTTACGACACATAAAAGTAAAGCGAACCCGATTTTACATGTCGTAATCATTATCAATTGAATTCTGCTGTTGTTTGATTAAGTCCTCCAGTGTAACGCTCTCAATATAATCATCTACGATGGTGTTTAGCTTTTCCCAAAAAGGGAGCGTAAGACACTGCGCTGCTCGCGCGCATAGATTTTTTTCACATTCCAAACATGCTACCGGTGCAAGACTACCCTCGGCAAGTTTCAATATTGAGCCCACCGTATATTCGCGCGGCGTTTTCCGCAACTTATAACCGCCGTGTTTCCCTCGTGCGCTGATTACAAATCCCGCATTATTCAGCAGAGCCATAATCATTTCAAGGTATTTCATGGAAACTTCTTGCCGCTGTGCAATATCCTTGAGTGAAATGTACTCTCCGGTATTATGCTGTGCTAAGTCGATCATTACGCGGAGGGCATATCTTCCTTTGGTAGATATTTTCATTTCCTATACCTCCATATTAATACTACCATTATAACATAGGAAATATAGGATTAAAACGTTACCTTTTTTTTCAATCTGCAACTAGAAAGTTTCAACTATTATAAACTTTAATTTATAAAATCTACAAAAATATTGGAAATCAAAAACATATTTCTTTTATCTTGTTATAAATTTCGTCAACTCTTCTTCTAAAAAACTCCATGATCGTTTGGCAAAAATCGCCGGAACTCCCAACGACTTTGCTTTATCTTTCACATGGCGCGCGGTTCCATGGTTTACATAATCAGTAAGAACGACCACCAATGAAGTTGCGTGCGGTATCTTGATCTTCCGGTCAGATGTATTTCTCCCACGGATATGTTCAATCCCGCTAATGCCGTAGGACTCAAGATTTTTAGCGATACTTCCCAAATGATCCGCTCCCACAATCATGACATTTATCGTAATCACTCCTCTTTAAAAATTAGCGTAAGGGCACAATTTTCTCCAGCCAGCCGGACAGGATTGCCTGCAGTTGCTCTTGGGCCCCAGTTGCAACATGGTCAATTTCAAGTTCTACCAGTTCCTTCGCGCCTTGATAGGCAGCATGCAGTTCCCTTGATCCTTGGATCGGCACAGCTTGATCAATGGTTCCATGCACAATCAGCAACGGCGTGGACAATTGCGATGCCTCTTGTATGGGATCATATTGACCATCTAATAAGTCCCGGATAAATTGGTTTTGTAAACGAAACCCTTTTCCATAAAAATTGCCAATTTCTTCACCTGCAAGTGATTGTTTCCACAATTTAGTTCCCAAGATAATATCCCGGAAATTTTCCACCGGGCGCGTTACCGGAGCAAATACCGCCCGCGCGACTACGCGATTGCTTATGTCTTTATGCGTTAAAGCGATCAGTCCACCCAAACTGTGCCCGTACAAAACAATAGGCGATGCGGCCAACTGTTCTTGTTTTTCCAACCAGGCAAAGACATTCACCAAATCTTCTTTCCAACCCGCCACAAACGTGTCGGTGGAAAATTCACCGTCACTGTCGCCGGAGCCAATATAATCAAACCGAACTACCCCATAGCCCGATCTTTCTAAATAAGCCGCCAAGTTTCTTGTCAACTGGTTGCTGCCGACTTTGTCGCCGGTAAAACCGTGGCAGCACACAACCAGCGGATCTCCTTCACGAAAAGTTTCCGGCAGATGGATCATTGCCGACAGACGTCCGTTTCTGCTGGGTATCCATACATGCTCTTTCATAGTTTTCACACTCCTTATCGTTTCTTGTATCACAATATTTTCGTTATTGACCAAAAAAAGGCCAAGGTTCTTCCTGATCCGGAAGTTCCTTAGCCTTCAGTTCTCTGATTAGCCAATTGTTTATCTATAGAAAAAATTATATACGCAACTATACTCCACTGTCA
>CAYUNV010000100.1:0-11077 GCA_964446265.1 uncultured Negativicutes bacterium
GGGAAGAGTTATCCAAGGGTCCTCGCAAGGAATATCTAGATGAAGTAACTACGGATATCCCGATTGTGCTGCGGGCGAATGACGGTCATACCCTGTGGCTGAATTCAAAGGCGTTGGCAGACAATGGCATCACCGAGAATACCCAAACGCTTCCCGGGGGAGTTATTGAACGGGATGATGCTACTGGGCAGTTGTGGGGCACACTAAAGGAAAACGCGATGTGGCTTGTTGTTTTGCCCGAATACAGCGGGGCACAATATATGGAAGCCATGAATTTGTTTCAAGCGAAAATGCACCAGTTTGGAATTACCGGTATATTTTGTATGGCAAGTTTGACCTTTAAGAGTATTTATGAAGCCTGTGCCAGTCTGTTAAACCGGGATCAATTGCATCTTTGGATCCGCGGGGCTATGGTGATCAACCCCCACGATCACCTGCCGGATCAATTGACTGCTGTTTGTGAAATGCGTGAACAATATGCCAGTCCTTATTTACAGGTAACGGCTGCAAAATTTTTTACGGATGGAGTTATTGAAGGTGGCACGAGCCATTTATTTGCACCCTATACACCGGCGACCGGTAAAGGGCTGAACCATTATGGCGACTTTTTATGGGATAAACAGAAGCTGCAACAGGCGTTCTATGAAACCAATAAAAGCGGTTTGCAAATCCATGTCCATTCCACGGGCGACGCATCTACCCATAAGGTTTTGGATGCGTTGGAAACTGTTCAAAAAAAACTGCCGGGTTGCGATATCCGCAATACAATTACTCATTTGCAACTCGTAGATAAAAATGATATTCCCAGGTTTAAGGAACTCAACATAATCGCCAATGTACAGCCTTATTGGCATTTTAAAGGGCCGAATTGGTGGCGGCGGGTGGATTATCAATTTTTGGGCGAACGGGCCGAAGAAGAATTTCCGTTAGGAACTTTTTTCGCGTATGGAATACGGGTGGCTTCTTCTTCGGATTATCCGGCAACCATTGTTCCCAATCCGCTTCACGCTATCGATATTGGAGTGACTCGCAATATGGATAATGGCGCTTTTTATGGAGTCGAAGATGTTACTGATATGGATGATGATCGGTGTTTGCTAAATAAAAAAGAAAGAGCCACTGTGCAGCAAATGATTAAAAGTTTCACGATCAATGCGGCTTATGCGCTGTTTTTGGATAACGAGACCGGCTCGATTGAGGTTGGGAAATTTGCCGACCTGGCGGTCCTGGACCGGGATATTTTACACATAAACCCGGTGGATATTGACAAAACCAAGGTAGTTATGACATTTTTTAATGGCAGTTTGGTATATAAAGATCAGGCATGTGAACTGGACAACCAATCACGGTTGCAGGCATCACGTGGGTAAGGAGCGGGTTATGGCAGGAAATTTCGTCCACTTGCATGTTCATACAGAGTATAGCTTGCTTGACGGCTCCGGACGGATTGGCAGCTTGGTGGAAAAAGCGGCGCAATTAGGCATGCCTGCCTTGGCGATTACAGATCATGGGACAATGTACGGCGTTGTCGATTTTTACAAAGCTGCGAAAAAACATAAAATTAAACCGATTGTCGGGTGCGAAGTGTATGTTGCGCCACGGTCCCGGTTTGAAAAAAATCCAGTGGATGGCGAAAACTATTACCACTTGATATTGCTGGCCGAAAATAACCAAGGGTATCGAAATTTGGTTGAACTGGTTTCAAGGGCCAATTTAGAAGGGTTTTACTATAAGCCGCGGATTGACTTTGAATTGCTGCAAGAATACCATGAAGGCCTCATCTGCCTGAGCGCTTGTATTGCCGGTGAAATTCCGACCCGGTTGTTAAAGGATGATCCGGAAAGCGCCGAAAAAATTCTATGTAATTATTTAGACCTGTTTGGACCGCAGCATTTCTTTTTGGAATTGCAAGATCACGATATGCCGGAACAAAAACGGGTAAATGCCGTGTTGCTGGAATTAGCGAAGAAATATGGCGTGGGGTTGGTGGCGACCAATGACATCCATTATATCAATAAAAAAGATGCTGAATGCCATGATGTCCTGCTGTGCATTCAAACGGGTAAACTGGTCGATGACCCTGGGCGCATGCGGTTTCCTAACCATGAGTTTTATCTGAAAGATGAACCGGAAATGGAGAGCTTATTTGCGCAGTATCCGGATGCGTTGATCAATACGGTCCGGATTGCGGAGCGCTGCAATGTAACACTGGATTTTGACCAGCGGTATCTGCCGGAATTCCCTGTCCCGGAGGGTTTATCGCCGGATGCGTATTTGCGTCGTTTGTGTGAAGAGGCGTTGCCGGAGCGATATCAGACGGTTACAGAAACTGTCCGGGAACGGGTGGAATACGAATTATCAATTATTTCCCGGATGGGTTTTTCTGGTTATTTTCTTGTAGTTTGGGATTTTATCAATTATGCGCGGACCCAAAAGATCCCGGTTGGTCCGGGCAGAGGATCAGCAGCCGGAAGCATTGTTTCCTACTTACTGCAGATTACGAATATTGATCCCCTTCAGTACGGCTTGCTTTTTGAACGATTTTTAAATCCGGAGCGAATTACGATGCCGGATATTGATATCGACTTTTGTTATGTACGCCGCGGCAAGGTGATTGAATACGTCGCGGAACGGTACGGCGCGGATCGCGTCGCCCAGATCATCACGTTTGGTACTATGGCGGCCAAAGGGGCGGTGCGGGATGTGGGCCGGGCCTTGAACATGCCCTATGGAGAAGTCGACCGGATCGCCAAACTCATTCCTAATGAACTGGGAATTACGTTAAAAAAAGCGCTGAACGCAAACTCGGAATTGAAAAATGCGTATGATAATGAAGACGAAGTCCACAAATTGCTTGATTTGGCGATTGCCGTGGAAGGATTGCCGCGCCATGCTTCCACGCACGCGGCTGGTTTGGTTATTGCAAAAGAGCCGTTGACGCACTATGTTCCTTTGCAAAATTCATCGGATGGTTTTCCTACCACGCAGTATGATAAAGACCGGATCGAAGAACTGGGTTTATTAAAAATGGACTTGTTGGGTCTGCGAACCTTAACCGTGATAGGCGATACGCTTGCCATGCTGTCGCAGGGGCGGGGAATTTCACTGGACATCGATTCCATTCCATTACAGGATGAAAAAACTTGTAAACTATTAACAAATGGCGAAACTGCCGGTGTGTTTCAAATGGAGTCCAGCGGTATGACGAATTTGGTGAGGGAGTTAAAACCGGAAGGCTTTGCCGACTTGATCCCGTTAGTGGCCTTATACCGGCCAGGTCCGCTCGGCAGTGGGATGGTCAAGGATTTTATTGAGGGACGCCATGGCGTGAAAAAAGTTACCTACCTATTGCCGCAATTGGAGCCGATTTTGGCGGATACATTTGGTGTTATCTTGTACCAGGAACAGGTAATGCAGATTGCTGCTGTATTAGGCGGGTTTACGCTGGGGCAGGCAGATCTTTTGCGCCGGGCTATGGGGAAGAAAAAACCGGAAGTTATTGCCGGGCAGCGAGCGGCATTTTTAACCGGAGCGTCAGCACGCGGGGTAGAACCGTCTGCTGCGGCGGAAATCTTTGATTTGATGGCGAAATTTGCCGACTACGGGTTTAATAAGTCGCACAGTGCGGCGTATGCATTGGTTGCCTACCAGACTGCCTATTTGAAAGCGCATTACCCCTGTGAGTTTATGGCTGCGTTATTATCCAGTATTATGGACGCGAGTGAGAAAGTTGGTTTTTATATTGAAGAGTGCCGGCGAATGGGGATCCAGATCCTGCCGCCGGATATCAATGCCAGCAAGGCTGGTTTCACTGTGGATGAAAAGGCAATCCGTTTTGGTCTTGCTGCTGTGAAAAATGTCGGCGAAAACGCGATCCAAAACATTGCGTCTGTTCGGGCCGAAAGCGGTAAATTTGTTTCGCTGGTTGATTTTTGTTCGCGGGTCGATATGCGTGTGGTGAATAAGCGCGTGATTGAAAGTTTGATCAAGTGCGGCGCCTTTGATTCTTTGGGTGCGAAGCGTTCCCAGCTTATTGCTGTGCTTGACAGGGCAGCCGATGTTGCTGCCAGCCGCCAGAAAGACAGTGCCAGCGGCCAGATTGGTTTGTTTGGTGAGGAGACCCTAAACCGTGTGGATGAAATCCAGTTTCCTGATATCGATGAATTTCCGCAGGAAGAATTATTGGCATTGGAAAAAGAGATCACCGGGTTTTATGTGACAGGTCATCCGCTGGACCGTTATCGTAGTAAAATGTCTGCGTTTACGTCCATTGATGCGATTATTAACCATCAGGTAGCCGACGGCCGCAGTGTAAAAATCGGTGGTTTGATTGCAACGGCAAAACGGATTAATACCAAAAACGGGGACATGATGTGTTTTGCCACCGTCGAAGATTTCAGCGGATCGATTGAGGTGGTTGTTTTTCCGCGGGTTTTTGCACAAACGAACCGCCTATTGGCGCCGGATTTGCCGATTGTAGTGACAGGGCGGGTGAACGCCAGTGAAGAAGCTGTAAAGATCATTGCGAATGAAATTGCAGCATTGGATACTGCAGGTCCGGAAATCCGGGTTAAAATTCGTTCGGATCAGGAAAATGCACAAATTTTTGGTGCTCTGAAACAAGTTTTCAAACAGTTTTCCGGTGATGTTCCTGTGTATCTTACTTTAGTAGACAGCCGGCGAGTGATAAAAACAGAACGGCATTTTTGGATGAATGGCAGTACCGCCGGATTGACGGCTTTGGAAGACATTCTAGGAGAAAATACGGTGAAGGTCTGGTAGCGTAAACTTTGGGAAATTCATTGCTGCAGCAGGAATACCCGTTGCAACGGAGAAAGGGTATTGCAGATAAAAGAACCGTTTATTACCGATCAATACAATATATAGAAAATTCATGTGGGTTTTAGTTCAATAAATCTTCTGTTTGGGAGGTAAGCATATGAAAAAAACAAAGGTAGTCTGCACTGTCGGACCAAGTACAGATAAGGCGGGTACATTGGAAGCGATGATATCGGCTGGGATGAATGTAGCCAGATTTAATTTTTCCCATGGAACCCATGCAGATCATGCTGCCAGGATCGCGATGGTTCGGGAAGCGGCGGCAAAAGTCGGCAAGCCTGTAGCGCTTATGCTGGATACCAAAGGGCCGGAAATGCGATTAGGGTTATTTGCAAAAGGAAAAGTGCTGTTGAAAGAAGGGCAGAAGTTTATTCTCACTTCCCGGATATTACCAGGAACAGAAGAAATAGCCTCCGTAAATTATGAAGCGCTGCCGAGGGAGATTTCGCCGGGAAATGTTATTTTGCTGGCGGATGGACTCATTAGTTTACGCGTTGAAGCGATTGAACAAGATGATATTATTACGACGGTTCTCAATAATGGGGAAATCAGCGACCGGAAGCGGGTTGCTGTGCCGGGGGCTGCGCTTAATTTACCGCCGCTGTCGGAACAGGATGTTGCAGATATTTTATTTGGCGTTAAACAGGACATGGATATGATTGCGGCCTCCTTTGTGCAACGGGCTGCTGATGTATTGGCAATCCGGAAGGTTTTGGAAGATGCCGGGGCATCCATGTTGATTATTCCTAAAATTGAAAACGCGGAAGGCGTCCAAAATATTGAGGAAATCTTGACTGTGGCGGATGGTTTGATGGTTGCAAGGGGCGACCTGGGGGTTGAGATTCCGCCGGAAGAAGTGCCGCTGGTCCAAAAAATGTTGATTGAGAAATGCAATTTAGCAGGAAAACCGGTTATTACCGCCACGCAGATGCTGGAGTCGATGGTGACAAACCCGCGGCCGACAAGAGCGGAAGCCAGTGACGTAGCGAACGCGATTTTGGACGGTACGGATGCCATTATGTTAAGCGGGGAAACTGCATCCGGCCGATATCCGGTGGAGGCAGTTACTACCATGTCTAAAATTGCGGCCCGAACGGAAGCGGCACTGCGTTATGAAGATTTGCCTTCCTACCGCAGTACTCATGCTAAGACGACGAGTACGGACGCCATCAGCCACGCTACGGTTCAAATTGCCGACCAGCTCGGAGCTGCAGCGGTGATTACGGTGACCGAGAGCGGCTATACCGCGCGGATGGTTTCCAAATATCGTTCCCAGTCGCCAATCGTGGCTATTACGCCGTATGCAAAAATTGTTCGACAAATGCTGCTTTTATGGGGTGTTTATCCACTGCAAGGAACGAGTGCGGACAATTCGGATGAAATGGTAAATGATTCGATTCAGCGGGCTTTGAACAGCGGTATCATTAAAGATGGTGATTTGGTGGTAATTACTGCGGGGGTACCGGCCGGTACTTCCGGGACAACCAATATGATCCGGGTACATGTTGTCGGGCGTATCTTAATGCGCGGAGTGGGGATCGGCCAGAAGGCCGTCACCGGGAAATTGTGCGTAGTGCGTTCTTCCAATGATCTGCAGAAATTTACTGAGGGAGATATTTTGGTCATAGCGAGTGTGGATGATGAAATTGCTCCTTATGCTTCGAAAGCTTCGGGAATTGTTGCGGAAGAAGGCGGATTCACTTCTAATGCAGCTATTATTGGCATTAGTTATGGTATCCCGGTTATTGTGGGTGTGGACCATGCAACCACAACCTTGACGAATGAAAGTATTTGTACGGTAGATGCTGCACGTGGCTTGGTTTATCGGGGAGAAATTAATGTCCGTTGATCCTCACACAGCCTGTAAAATCCCGCCTTTTAGGTCAGGGGATTAACAGGCTGTAGCTCGGAAGTAAATTCGACTAAACTTCAGATGGAGTTGTATGCACCCAGAAGGTGCAGACAATTCCATCTGAAGTAAGTCTACATTCATTTTCTTACAGGGAGGCACTTGCATGATGTTGGAAGCAGGGGGAGCTGCACTTGCCGGAGTTCTTGTGGTGTTCACGGCGGTAACTTGTTATCGCCGCCGCAATCCGGCCCGCCGTCTTCGTCATTTGATGAAAAAAACAGCGAATTTGGCCGATCGGGAAGTTCCGTTAGCGCCTAAAGAGGCGGCAGCTTTGTTGCTTCCCATCTATTCTCTCATCCAGGAAGCTTTTATAAACAAGAATGAAAATGAGGCCAGCCAGGGTATTTCATTACTCAAAAACTGTGTTTCTGCCGGTTGGCTGCGCCGCGACGAACCGGAAAAATTGAAATGGCTGGCACTGGAAGGGCTTCGCTGCGGCCTGGTGAATAATGTTTCGCAGGTTGTCGATATCCTTTGCATGCTGCCGGCGCGAAATATTGCCATTGATTTACTGGAACTCAGCCGTCTCCTTACCGTAGTTGCAATAGCGGCTTTTAAGGAAAAAGAAAATTTTATTGCAGCTAAGGCGGCGGATGGCATATTGGCCATTCTTTTGGTGCGGAAAAAAAATATACCAGGAGAAGTGGTACAAGTTTGCTTGCAGGGCTTGAAAGAAATCGGCGTTTTGGCACTGCACCGTCATGACATAGGGTTGTTCCGGGAAATTGTTATGCAATTAGCCGATTGGGCAGTATCGAAAAATGGCCTTGAAGCTTCGGCAGAGTTAACCGGGGTTTTTTCAGTTTGGCTGCACGCTATCATAGCCAAAGAAGATGAACAAGGGCTGGAAGTCATGACAGGCTTTTTTACCCGGATCATCAGCGATCGGAATTTTCCATTGGAAAAGTGTGGTTCTTTTCTGGAAGAATGGTTGCGGTTTGCCGGGATTGCTTCGTTGAATCCCAGAAGTGTTTTAGCTCCAATGATGATGATCGCCGGGTTGGATGCGGCTGTAAAAAAACAAAATTTACCGCTGTGGATTTTAGCGGTTAGCGCTGCCGGGCAGATTCCGGCCCGAATCATCCAAATGCGAGGCATAGCGAAGGCATTTCCTGTCTTGTACCCTCTTTTGGAAAGTGGGCGGATTTTGCTGGGAACTGAATTGAAATTTGGTGGTGAAGGGTATGCCGATTCGTACCGCCAGCAAGCGTTGCTGGTTATTATCAATGAGAGTTTGATCCTGTTAAACTTAGGCGCAAAGCAAGATTTTATCAGCACGCCTGATGAAATCTTGGCGGAGGTTCGGAATACTTGGTTGGATTACCCGCCGGCTTGCTTTACGCGCAAGAAAGCACAACGATATTGTCAGCTTCTGTATTTCTATTGGCGGCAAACCCAATGCAAACCAGGCCGCCATAGCAAAGATACTGAAAAGGAGTTGCTGCTGCCAATGAGGCTTTCCGAACAGGACCGACAACGATTGAAATTTCTTGCATGAGAAAAAAGCCTGGATATTCCAGGCTTTTTTCGGTCCATTAGAATGATTTGCTGTATGGCGATTACACTTTTGCTTTACGAGTAACTGATTTGCCGGCTAATAAGAGGCCAAGCAAGGGAAGTGGATAGGATAGTTGTTTCAGCGCGATCGCAAATACCAGACTGCCGGTAACAATCAATAGATAAAATAGTCCCGTAACCGTGGTTGTCATCATGAACCCGCCTGCTTCCAAGGCTTTCATCAAGTAATATATTAGGAAAGGGTGAACCAGGTATACGGGATAGGAATGTTCGGAAAGCAAGGATAAAGCGGAGGTAATTGGTTTTGAAATAGCAGCCTGCCGGAAGAACGTGAAAAGAAACAAACAAGCCGCCAGAGTATATAGTATCCCAATCGGACTTAATTGTTGGGCAATGTTGACTGCCTCCTCCGGACCTTTTTGACCAATGAAAATCAAGTAATAATAAAATGACAGCATGCCGGCCAAAGTGCTGGCAAAAAAACAATAGATAGCAGTCCGGAATTGTTCTGTAAATCGGATGAAAGCAGTGAGGCGTGCCGCACAAACCGCGCCCAGCATGAAAATAAAGAGATAATGAACAACCCAGTAACTCAATCGGTATTCGATCAAAATTGCCCAATAGCGATTACTGAAATCGGAAGGGCGGAGAATATAGCAGGAATAATAGTTAAAAACGATTTGCAGCAGCAACAATATTCCCAGCAGCGGAGCAGGATTGCGGATGATAGCGCGCGCCATCCAGCGCCATAACGGAAAAAATGCGTAAAACCACAGTAATATGACTAAAAAGTACAATTGGTAAGAAGCCAAGCCAAAAAGAAAGTACTTGTAGACGAGAATTGGCTTCCAGATCGAAAAATCGTGATAAAGCAAAGAATAATGAAGCATGTATAAAATGGACCAGGTCAGGTAAGGGAACAAAACCGTGCGAAAACGGCGCAGCATAAATTGTCCATAATTTAGTTCCCGTTCCAACGGGTGGCTGCGAAACAAGCCAAAAGCGGATACAAAGAAAAAGATTGGAACGCTAAAACGGGATGCAATTTCCAGTAGAGCAAAGAGATGCAGATTGACATTCGGGTTGGTTAGGGTGCAGGCTCCGGTGTGTATTCCCACTACACCGAGCATGGCGACGCCGCGAATATATTCAACCGCCGTGATTCGTTGTCCGGCCATAACTACTCCTTTTTTGCCGGATTGATATTGGTTCCGGCCATTGTTGTAATAAGCATTTTGGTAGTTTCCTTGTTAAGCAAGGAGATAACATTGATAATTATAATGGATGTTAAAGCAAAAAACAAATTGTCCGGAAGGCGGTGGACGGTACGATGAACGCCCGTTACCATGTATTAACCAGAACGGCATTGTTATTGGCGCTTACGTTGCTGTTTCAGTCACTGCGGTTGGTCATTCCTCTGCCTGTTTTTATGTCGACACTATTGATCGGAACTTTGGTCAATGCTTGCCTGTTGATTGCCGCAGAGGCGATTGGCGTACGCGCTGCGTTAGCGATTTCCATTATGGCCCCGATCGTCGCATATATGCAGCAGTTGTTGCCGCTGCCGGTATTTATCATTCCAGTGCTGGCCGGCAATGTAGTCTATGTATTGTTGTTCTTTGCGGTGTTTCGCTGTCGGCGATGGCTGGCGGTTATTATCGCCGGTGTTGGTAAAATGGTTATTTTATATGGCTGTTTTGCCTGGATGTTGACCTGGATTGCTGTGCCTGCGCCGATAGCTTCGGGTTTGCTGTTTGTTATGAGTTGGCCGCAGTTGGTTACTTCGATCGGTGGTGGTTTTTTGGCAGGGATTGTTGTTCGCCGGATCGGATCAAGGATAAAATAAAGGATAAAATAAAGGTCTTGGCTGCAGCCAAGACCTTTATTCAGAAGAGCTTAAGAGGGCGTTCCTCCCTTGTAATAGCAACGCAGGCCTTCGTGCTTGAAACAAGCGTTACAAGAGATACATTCTACTCTTTTTGCTCCCTGTTGCAGTCGTTTCACTAAATCCGGTTCTTTGATAAACGGCCGGCTGAGTGAAACCATATCGGCGACGCCATTGGCGATTATATTTTCCATGATTTGCGCGGACCGTAATCCGCCAACTAAAATAATTGGTATGGATACTGCTTGTTTCAACATCTCAGCCGCTTTGGCAAAATAGGCTTCTTTTTCCGGCGAATTGACGCCTGGCTGGGCCATGACCCCTTTTGCTTCATGCATACCGCCGCTGACTTCAATTGCGGCAATACCGTAGTTTTCTAATAGTTTAGCGGTATACAGCACATCGTCCGGTGTGAGATGTCCTGAGCCGCTGAGGCCATCGGTAGAATTTAATTTTGCTAAAATAGGAAACTGGTCGCCAACTTGTTTACGGCCGGCAGTGATGATTTCGCGGATAATCCGGGTGCGGTTTTCGATCGGTCCGCCCCAGCGGTCGGCGCGTCTGTTAGTATAGGGGGAAAGGAATTGGGCCAGAAGGTAGCCGTGGGCAATATGCAACTGGATACCGTCGCAATTGGCGTCCTTTGCCCTGCGCATTGCGGCGGCATAGTCCGAGATTAACAGCTGAATTTCTGCTTCCGTTAATTCGCGCGGCGTAATTCCTGTCACTGCATTCGTCACTGCGCTGGGGGCGACAGGCGTTAAATTGTCAATTAAATCCATGGTTGTTTGTCGCCCGGCGTGGGATATTTGCAGTACGAATTTTGTACCATGGCGATGTACGGTTTCGGTAACTTTTTTGTAGCCGGCAATAAACCGGTCTTCGTAAATGCCGTTCTGCCGCAGGCTGGCTTTGCCGAGTGG
>CAYUNV010000101.1:0-11014 GCA_964446265.1 uncultured Negativicutes bacterium
GAAAGCATAAATTTTATCTACGCACAGACTGTAAGATCCGCTTTTTAACGGATCAACAGTCTGTAGCTCGAAATAAGTGCGGCTAATCTTCAGATGGAGTTTCCATCTGAAGAAAGTCTTCTAATCTGATGTACATAAGTGCAACCAGCGGCTTTCACCATCGCTTAAAAGCTCGGTGCAAGCCGGGTTTTCTAATTATTTCGGTCCTTAACCGGACCGATTTTTTTACTGGGTAGCGTTTGTATTTTCAAACCATAAGAATCAAGCTTGTGTTTGGTAGGAAAAAAGGAATTAGACTAAGAATGGAGAAATACTCCTAGAAATACTAGGTATTATTCCATATTCTAAAGGATGGTGTATTTTACAGTGCTGAAAAGCATGACTGGGTTTGGACGAGGCGAATACTTTGATGAAAATCGCCGATTTATTGTTGAAATGAAAGCGGTGAATCATCGCTACAATGAAGTTGTTATTCGGATGCCGAAAAAATTTGGCAGTTTGGAAGATAAAATTCGTAAACAGGTAACCAATTCGTTATCCCGCGGACGCATTGATGTTTTTGTAACTGCTGATGAATACAGTGAAGGAAAACGCAATGTGGTGGTGGATAAAGAATTAGCGGTTGGCTACCATAAAGCACTGCAGGAATTAGCTGGCATGCTTTCTATCCCTCCGCATGAAAATGTATCTTTATTAACAGGTTTTCCGGACGTTTTAAAAGTAGAAGAAGTGCATGAAGAAGCAATTACGTTTTGGCCCAATCTATCGGTTGCCGTTGATGCGGCAATTCAAAATTTGATGACCATGCGGCAAGAGGAAGGCGCAAATATTTATCAGGATTTAATGATGCGGATTGATAAGCTGCAAGGTTTGGTTGCACAAGTAGAAGTGAACGCGCCAAACGTATGGAAACAATATAGAAATTCTTTATTGGACAGGATGCGTGACCTGTTGGCAGAAGTCGGTGCGGAACCGGATGAAAGCCGTTTGTTGCAGGAATGTGCCATTTTTGCCGATCGAACGAATTTTACGGAAGAATTGGTCCGGTTGCAAAGCCATTTTAATCAATTTCGTTCCAGTTTGGCTCTGGAGGAACCGGTAGGGAGAAAACTTGACTTTATTGTGCAGGAAATGAACCGGGAGGCAAATACGATCGCTTCGAAAGCTAACGATGTTTCAATTGCGAACCTTGTTATCGATATTAAAAGCGAAATTGAAAAAATCAGGGAACAAATTCAAAATATAGAATAGATAATTGCCTAGATAACAGGAGGAATTCATTGAATGGAAATTAAGTTAATTAATATTGGGTTTGGCAACATTGTATCCGCCAATCGGATTATTGCCATTGTGAGCCCCGAATCCGCGCCGATCAAACGGATCATTCAGGAGGCGCGTGATCGGGGAATGCTGATTGATGCGACGTATGGCCGGCGAACCCGTGCGGTGGTTATAACCGATAGTGATCACGTCATTTTGTCCGCTGTTCAGCCGGAAACTGTAGCTCATCGTCTGGCAAGCAAAGATACAGCGGATGAGGCGTCAGAATGACCGGCGGTAAGGAGTAATTCAATGATACAGCAGGGAAATCTTATCGTCATATCGGGTCCTTCCGGTGCTGGAAAAGGTACGATTTGTAAAGCGTTATTACAGCAGCATCCTGAGCTTCATTATTCCATTTCGGCAACAACTCGCCAGCCGCGTGAGGGAGAAGTAAACGGAGTTAATTATTGGTTTCTTTCGAAAGAGCAGTTTCAGTCCATGATTGCCCATGATGAATTATTGGAATGGGCCGAAGTGTATGGCAATTTTTATGGAACTCCACGCGCTTATGTGGAAGAAGTGTTGGGAAAAGGACAGGATGTTGTTTTAGAAATCGATATACAAGGCGCCATGAAAGTCAAAAGCAAATCCCCTGAAGGAACATTTATTTTTATTGTACCGCCATCTTTGGCGGAGTTGTCGGAGCGTCTCTGGAATAGAGGTACTGACAGTCCTGATGTTATCCGTAAACGACTGCAATGTGTACGGGAAGAATTATCAATGGCATCGAACTACCATTATTTAGTGGTGAATGATAGGCTGCCGGATGCAGTAGAGAAGATAGAGGCTATTATTTTGGCGGAAAAATGCCGAATGGAACGAAATGTTGAACTGATTGAAACGATTTCAGATGCCGGTTCGATCGATTAAAAAATGTTTTTAAAGGAGACTTGAATATGATTAAACCTTCTTTGGATGAATTAGTAAAAAAAGTAGACAGCAAGTACACTTTAGTTGTGTTGGCCGCGAAAAGGGCAAGAGAAATTATGGCTGGACAAAATATACTGGTAGAAGCGCGTTCTAACAAACCGGTAACCGTAGCTTTAGAAGAACTGGCTGCCGATAAAATTACGTACGAGCGTACTAAAATTGGTATTAAATAGGGGGCCGCTGTTGTGAAAGGAAAACATATCGTGTTGGGGGTCACAGGCGGAATTGCAGCATATAAGGCGGTTGAAGTTGTCAGCCGCTTGAAGAAGACCGGTGCTTCCGTCCATGTCATTATGACAGAAGCTGCGACCCGTTTTGTGACTCCGCTCACGTTTCAGGAGATCAGTGGAAATCCTGTCGTCAGCAGCATGTGGTCCGATGTAAAACAGTGGCAAATTGAACATATTGCGTTGGCAAATCTGGCTGATCTTTTTGTTATTGCTCCCGCTACTGCTGATATTATTGGTAAAATTGCGAATGGGATTGCCGATGACATGTTATCAACAACGGTTATGGCTACGAAAGCTCCTGTAGTGCTGGTGCCGGCAATGAATTCAGCCATGTTTTTAAATCCGGTTGTTCAAGAAAATTTAAAGAAATTGCGCGGCTTAGGATATTCGATCATGGAACCGGAAATCGGATCGCTGGCTTGTGGGGTAGAAGGTCCGGGTCGGTTGCCGGAACCGCAAACCATTGTACAATTCCTGGATACAGTGTTGTGGCCCTGTGATTTATTAAGGGGAAAACGCATTTTGGTTACTGCTGCCGGAACCCGCGAACCAATTGATCCCGTAAGATATATTGGCAACCGGTCAAGCGGTAAAATGGGATATGCGATAGCGAGTATTGCTGCGGCCAGAGGGGCGGAAGTTATATTAGTATCCGGTCCAACGGCATTGCCATGTCCGACCGGAGTTACGCGGCATATGGTAGAAACGGCGGCTGAAATGAGGGAGGCGGTTTTGGCCGAATATCCGAACGTAGATGTAGTCATTAAAGCAGCAGCCGTAGCAGACTACCGTCCCCGGCTTGTGCATTCGCATAAGATCAAAAAAACCGGAGACAGCCTCGAATTAATTTTAGAAAAAACATCGGATATTTTATTGGAGTTAGGTCAGCTTAAGAAACAGCAAATTTTAGTTGGTTTTGCCGCCGAGACACAGGAACTCTTAAGCAACGCCAGCGAAAAGATGGTACGAAAAAATTTGGATATGATTGTGGCAAATGACGTCACCTTACCCGGTGCCGGTTTCAATACCGATACGAATATTGTAAAAATTCTCTTGCCAGACGGATCATGTGACGAATTGCCCCAGATGTCTAAGGAAGAGGTTGCAGGCATTATTTTGGATAAAATATATGCTTTGTTGGTAAAATCAGTTTAGTACCTTGATTTTCGCAAAAAAGTCGATTATAATAAGCTTTATTGTTAACTGCATATTTGCTCATCAAGAGTTGGTTGAGGGATTGGCCCGATGAAACCGCGGCAACCATTGGTTAACACCAAAACGGTGCCAATTCCTGCGATTTATCGCAAGATGGGAGATGTCAACAACAATCCTCCCGGCAGGGGGATTTTTTTTGGCTTAACGAGGCTGAACGGAAACTATACTAGGGGGGATTGCCATGAAACAAAAGCGAATGTTTTTCACATCAGAATCTGTAACGGAAGGGCATCCGGATAAAATTGCCGACCAGATTTCTGACAGCATCTTAGATGCAATTTTAGAACATGATCCTACTGCGCGTGTTGCTTGTGAAACGCTTGTAACAACCGGGTTGGTCCATGTTGTCGGCGAAATTACTACCCATTGTTATGTCGATATTTCTAAAATCGTACGACAGACAATCAAAGATATCGGTTATACGCGGGCAAAATACGGGTTTGACGGCGAGACTTGCGGGGTAATGACATCGATTGACGAACAATCGGCCGATATTGCATTGGGAGTAGATCAAGCACTAGAGGCGAAACGAGGCGAAGATACGGCCGATGCGATTGGCGCCGGAGATCAAGGCATGATGTTTGGTTATGCGACAAATGAAACACCGGAATATATGCCGCTGCCAATTTCATTAGCGCATAAACTCGCCAGACGGCTAGCCGAAGTCCGCAAAACAAGTGAGATTTCCTATTTGCGGCCAGATGGGAAAACCCAGGTTACTGTGGAATATGAAGGCAATACACCTCTTCGTGTTGATACGATTGTGGTGTCGACACAACATAGTCCGAATGTTGACTTAGCAACAATCGAGAAAGATATCATTGAAAAAGTAATTAAACCAATTGTTCCGGCTAATTTGTTGGATTCTGATACTAAATATTATATTAACCCGACCGGACGGTTTGCTGTCGGCGGCCCACAAGGCGACGCGGGTCTTACCGGGCGTAAAATTATTGTGGATACATATGGTGGAATGGCTCGACATGGCGGTGGTGCTTTTTCCGGCAAAGATCCTACAAAAGTTGATCGTTCTGCTGCCTATGCGGCGCGGTATGTGGCGAAAAATGTAGTTGCGGCCGGTTTGGCTGACAAATGTGAAATTCAACTGGCATATGCAATCGGCATTGCCAAGCCGGTTTCCATCATGGTCGAGACATTTGGCACGGCAAAAGTTTCGGAAGAATTAATTGCAGAACTGATTGCGAAGCATTTTGATTTGCGGCCGGCAGGAATTATTAGTAAATTAGATTTACGGCGGCCGATTTACCGGCAAACTGCGGCATATGGCCACTTTGGCCGGACTGATATTGATTTGCCATGGGAACATACGGATAAAGCGGATCTGCTGCGAAAAGAGGCAAATCTGTAATTCGAACTTATGTAATGAACGGGGACATCGTATAGTGATGGACCCGTTTTTTACGCTTATGAAAAGATGTGGATTGTAAATTTGTCCATCTCTCGGTTTTTTAACAGTAAGAATGATGCTATAAGGTGGCTGATTTTATGGGATTGGTAGCCCAGGTGATCATCAATATAACAGCGAACAGCATACAAAACGCGTTTTCCTATTTAATTCCTGAAGCATTACGCCACGTCGATATTGGCTGGCGGGTGGTGGTTCCTTTTGGCTCCCGCGTGTTGGAAGGTTTCGTTGTTGGGATCACGGAAGAAGATCAAAAAGATTTAAAACCACTTATTGATGTTTTGGATGATGGACCTTGGTTTGACCAGAACATGCTGGAAACTGCGAGATGGATCCAAGAATACTATGTTTGTTCTTATGGCGAAGCATTGCGCTTGTTTATCCCCGGAAAAACAGGGTTAAAAATATCTTCCGGTTATTGCCTCCGCGACACGGCAGCACACCAAGAACAAGCCGATTTTTCCGGGAAACCGGATCTTTATTGGTTGGTATACCAATATTTAACGGAAAAAGGGCCGGTGTCAGAAAAATTGTTAACGCAAAAATTCGGCAGTGAAACAAAAAAAATCCTGCGGTATTTTCTGCGGCAAAAATTAATCCGTACCGCATCGATGAACCGTAAAGCGGCTGAATATCGTTATCAAACGATTGTTACGTTAATGGTTCCTTTCATTGAAGCCGAGAGACTGGAGAAAGAACTTTCCTTGCAAAAACAAGGACAAAAACGTTTATTGGCCGCTCTACTAGCGAAAAACCAGTTAACGTCAACAGACTTGCGGCAACAAAACATTTCAATGGATTCTGTTTATCGTTTGGAAAAACAGAAAGTGGTTCGTATTGATAAAGTTCGGGTAATCCGGGATAGTTATTCTGATATTGCAATGGCAGCCCAACAAGTTGAAATGACGGAAGAACAGAAAAAAGTTTATGATGCAATTTATCCGGACATTTTTGCGAAGCAATATGCGTCTTATCTATTGCATGGCATAACCGGCAGTGGTAAAACACAAGTCTATCTGGAGGTGGCTGCGACAGTCCGGCAGCTTGGCCGTCAAGTGATCGTCCTTGTGCCGGAAATTGCGTTGACCGATCAAATTGTCCGGCGGTTTAAAAGCCGTTTTGGCGCTGATGTTGTTGTACTGCATAGCAAGCTATCAACGGGGGAACGGTTTGATACTTGGCAAAGGATCCGCCATGGAGAAGCCGGCATTGTGATTGGCGCCCGTTCAGCAATCTTTGCGCCAGTGCCTGATCTGGGGATCGTAATTATTGATGAAGAACATGAGTTTACTTATAAACAGGAAGAAGCGCCGCGCTATCATGCCCGGGAAGTTGCGCAAATGCGGGCCCGGTTAAGTAAAGCAGCTGTGCTTCTGGGAAGCGCCACGCCGTCGATCGAATCGTATTATTGCGCGCAACAAGGAGTCCATGCATTACTGCGCATGACAAAACGGATTGATGGGGCGTTCTTGCCGAAAGTGCAGATTGTAGATATGCGGGAAGAGTTACAGCAGGGGAATCGTTCCGTGCTATCGGGTGCATTGCAAACACTCCTGCAACAAACGGTTGCCGAAGGTAATCAGGCAATTATCCTGTTGAACCGCCGGGGCTATTCGACGTTTGTTATGTGCCGCGAATGTGGACGTGTCCTGTACTGCAGGCATTGTGCGATATCTTTAGTGTACCATATGACGGATAAAAGTTTGCGGTGTCATTATTGTGGGAGTGGTTTCCCTGTTCCCGACGTATGTCCGCACTGCAGCAGCCGGTATATTAAATTTTTCGGCACCGGCACGCAAAAAGCGGAAGAAGAACTGGCACGCCTTTTGCCAACGGCCCGTATTATCCGTATGGATCAAGATACAACCAGCCGAAAAATGGGGCATGAGAAAATTATTCAGCCGTTTGCCGCCGGGAAATATGATGTTTTATTGGGTACGCAAATGGTTGCAAAAGGCCACGATATCCAAAATGTGACGGCCGTCGGGATGATTTCAGCCGACACGGCATTAAACTTACCCGATTTTCGCGCTGCGGAAAAAACATTTGCACTAATTACGCAAGTTGCCGGCAGGGCCGGCCGCGGTCGAAAACCGGGAGAAGTTGTTGTTCAAACTTATAATCCGGAGCATTTTGCGATACAAACCGGAGCAGCCCAAAATTATGAAGCTTTTTTTACGGAGGAATTGACGTGCCGTAAAGAATTGCATTATCCGCCTTTTGGCAACCTATTAAAAATCATGGTGCAGGCAAAAGAGGATGGTCTTGCCCGGCGCAATGCGGAGGCTGTTGCCCGAACGCTGCGAACGGCTGTTGCGCGATTTTCAGAAGTTGAAATTATTGGACCGGTTCCAGCGGTTATCACGCGGTTAAAAGATGTTTTTCGCATGATTATCATGGTAAAGGCGCAGAATTTGACAAAAGTAAAGCAGGTTTTACTACAGGAAGGTTTGGACCGGCGGGCAGACATTATTATTGATGTTGATCCGGTTAATATGACGTGATTGAAGCACTCATGGATTTTTTTTTTCGAGTGTGTTAAAATTGTAAAAGGAAATCAACTAGGAGGGGCTTGGATGGCAATCCTTACTATACGCAAGGCTGGCGACCCGGTACTAAAAAAGAAAGCGGAACCTGTTGCCAGTATCGATCGAAAAATAAAACAGTTGTTGGATGATATGAGTCAAACGATGTATCAGGCGGATGGAGTCGGGCTTGCTGCTCCTCAGGTTGGAATATCCCAAAGAATCATCGTCGTTGACGTTGGTGAGGGATTGATCGAATTGGTCAATCCGGTTATCACTACAAAAGAAGGGTCTGTAGTGTCAATGGAAGGCTGTTTAAGCGTTCCAGGAATTTTTGGCGATGTAGAACGATGTGCCGCGGTTACTGTCGAAGGCTATAACCGGCATAAGAAAAAAGTTCGTATTTCTGCCGAGGGTTTGCTGGCTAAGGCATTACAGCACGAGATTGATCATCTGGAAGGGATATTGTTTATTGAGTTGGCCAAAACGTTACATAAGGAACAAAGCTGATGCGTAAATTGCGGATTGTATTTATGGGAACGCCTGATTTCGCTGTGCCTTGCCTTGAACGTTTGGTAAGAGATGAACATGAAATTATTGCTGTGGTTACTCAGCCTGATCGACCGAAAGGGCGTGGCCGTCATTTAACGCCTTCTCCGGTTAAAGAATCTGCCCAAGAACTTAATTTGCCGGTTTTGCAACCGGAGAAGATTAAAGAACCGGGTTTTATAGAACAACAGCCGGATGTGATTGTTGTGGTGGCGTTTGGACAGTTTTTGCCGCGGCAGTTATTGGATTTACCGCCCTTAGGCTGTGTTAACGTCCACGCTTCCTTGTTGCCTAAATATCGTGGTGCAGCGCCAATTCATTGGGCAATTATGAACGGGGAAACAAGCACGGGTGTTACCACCATGTATATGGATAGTGGTATGGATACCGGTGACATGATTTTGAAGCGGGAAACTCCGATTTCGTTAGACGAAAATACCGGTCTGCTTCACGACCGTCTTAGCAGCTTAGGTGCTGAGTTATTGGCGCAAACCTTGGAGTTGGCAGCTGAAAATAAGGCTCCACGTACGCCGCAAAACCCTAAGGAGGCATCGTATGCACCTCTTTTGACACGGCAAATTGAAGCAATCGATTGGAAACGTTCGGCGACGGATATCCATAATCAGGTTAGAGGCTTGAATCCGTGGCCGGGAGCTTATTGCCTTTATAATGACCGTACCTTAAAAATTTGGCGTACTTATATTCAAGAAACCGCAGGAAATTTTGCGACTCCGGGTAGTATTATTGCCGTAGAACGGGATTGTTTATTGGTGGCGACCGGGAGCGGAACCATTTGTCTTGCGGAAGTTCAGCCACAAAATAAGCGCCGTATGGGCGCTGGTGATTTTTCAACCGGTTATCGGGTAAACGCAGGGGAGATATTGGAATAATAATGAGAAAGATGAGTGAAGTGATCCAGCGGCCGAAAAAACGCTTGTTTATTGCCTTGATACTATTGAGCCTGGTAGTAACAGCAGTGTCGACTTATGGCATTTGGATGGTAAGTTTTCCGGGGCTCAGTAATATTAGTATTCACTTGCCGGTTATCTTAGGAACTTTATTGGCCATTGCGTTGCTTGTGATTGCCAGTGGTATCGTGGGAATCATTTTAGCGATCGTGGGCTTTCCAACCTTGCATATTTTTCGAGGAATTGCATGGTCAACGGTGAATATTCTTTTCCCTATGGCAACGATGATTGGGCGTTTGTTTGATGTTGACAAGGAGAAGGTGGAACGTTCTTTTATTGAAGTCAGCAATCATTTGATCCGGCAGAAGCGATATAAAATCGCACCGGGAAAACTATTAATTCTTACGCCGCATTGTATTCAAAATGAGGGATGCCCGCATAAAATTACCCGCGACGCTGCTAATTGCCGGTCTTGTGGACGTTGTCAAGTGGGTGACCTTTTGCAACTAAGTCGTAAATATGGAGTAAATTTAGCAATTGTAACCGGAGGGACATTGGCTCGTAAAGTAGTCAAATCCCTCCGTCCTCATGCCATTTTGGCAATTGCTTGTGAACGGGATTTGACGAGTGGAATCCAGGATGTTTTCCCCTTGCCGGTGATCGGCATATTGAATGAACGTCCGTGTGGACCGTGTTGCAATACCCGGGTTGACTTGGAGCAAGTTGAGCAAGCAATATGCAACTTTTTGGAAGGGGATTTCTAAATGAAAGCAAGAGAGTTAGCATTAACTATTATTGGTGAAATTTATAGTAAACAAGCATACGCCAATATCGTATTAGCGAAAGAAATTAACAGCCGCCATTTACAGGATCAAGATCGGCGTTTTGTAACGGAGTTAGTGTATGGAACGGTCAAAACCGGTGAGACCTTGGATTGGATCTTAAAACATTATGTAGACCGCCCACTGAAAAAAATTCCGCCGGTAATACTTAATATTCTCCGGTTAGGCATTTATCAGTTATTTTTTTTGTCAAAAGTTCCTGTGTCGGCAGCTTGTAATGAAGCAGTAGAATTGGCAAAAAAGTATGGCCATGGCGGAACAGTGAAGTTTGTGAACGCTGTATTGCGTAATGCTGCCAGGAAACCAGAGAAGGTCGTTTATCCGGATCGTCAGGAAAACCCAGCTGCTTACCTTGCTTTGCGCTACTATCATCCGGAATGGATTGTTTCCCGCTGGATCGAACGGTTGGGCGTTGATGCTTGTGAAAAGTTATGCCAGGCAAATAATATTACTCCGCCGTTATCTATCCGCACAAATACTTTGAAGATTGACCGTACCACACTTATGGACAGACTGGTTGATGAAGAGGTAAGTTGTGAAATTTCCCAGTGGGCGCCGGAAGGAATAATTTGTCGGAAATTCCCGGCGATGAGCCGACTTGCTTCCTTGAAGGAAGGATTATTTCAAGTACAAGACGAAAGTTCCATGATGGTTGCGCATGTTTTAGATCCGCAGCCAGGAGACTTTGTTATCGATGCTTGTGGTGCGCCAGGGGGGAAGAGTACACATATTGCGGCATTGATGAGAAATACCGGCCGGGTTTTATCGGTAGATATTCATGAACACAAGGCGGCTATTACCCGTCAAAATGCGGAACGGCTGGGAATCACAATCGTTGATGCGGTCACCATGGATGCGGAAAAATTGGATACGCTGTATGCTGGGCAAGCTGATAGAGTGCTTGTCGATGCTCCTTGTTCCGGGTTGGGCGTATTAAGAAAAAAGCCAGATTCCCGTTGGCGAAAGACATCCCAAATGCTAATAGAATTACCGGTTTTGCAGCTGAATATTTTAAACAGTGCGGCTGCTTGCCTTAAACCAGGCGGAACTCTTGTTTATAGCACTT
>CAYUNV010000102.1:0-3143 GCA_964446265.1 uncultured Negativicutes bacterium
AGAGGGACTGAGCCGTCAAATCCGCTGAGGATAAGTTAGAAAATGTTAACCGCATGAAATTTAACAATTCCGAGTAGGTGTAAGGACCAATCAGTTTAAGGGCAAAAAACGCCGCCAAAATAATAAAAGCCGTATTAATCTCTGTACTTTTGGCAACTTGTCCTTTTTTTCGCGCTTCTTCTTTATGTTTAGGAGTTGCTTCCTCTGTTTTTTCACCGGCAAATAACTGTAAATCAAATTTTCGCAGCTGAAACGAAGGAGTCGGTCTCACCATATTAGCGTAAAATATTGATAAGATGGTAAAGATCCCGATACATGGCATTAAAGCTAACCTCCAAAAAAATAATAAAAAAAGGCAATGCCGTTGATAAAACAAAAACTCCTACAATAATCTTGATAGGAATACCGACAACAAATATATTCATTTGCGGCATTGTCCGTGCTAAAATTCCCAATGCAATATCCGTCAAAAATAAAGCAATTAAAATCGGGATCGTTATCTTGAAAGCAAAAATAAAGGCATCAGATATCATAGTAACAAACAATTCCGTGATCGGCATAACTTGTAATACAACAGCAGTAACCGGAACAGCCTTGAAACTATCAAATAATGCTGATAAAAATATATGATGGCCGTTCGTAGAAAGATATACCAACAAGGCTAAGATATACTTAAAATTACCGATCAAAGGAACTTGTTGAGCAGTTTGCGGATCAAAAATATTTACGATACCAAATCCAATCTGTGTGTCAAGTATATGGCCTGCCATTTCAACGGCTGTAAATAATAACGAAGCAGCAAAGCCCAGTAACAATCCAAGGAGAAATTCACTAATTACCAATATTATGAAAAAAAGCAGAGAAGATATGGCCAACATATGATTGTCAACAAATAAAGGCATGATTAATACAGAGCAAAGCAAGGATAACGCAGCTTTTAATTGCACAGGAAGATTACGGCTGCTAAAAATTGGAGCAGATGTAAATATACCTGTGATACGGGCAAAGATTAACAAAAAATAGCCCATCTGGTTTTGCGCTAACGCAAATATGTCCAAAGCA
This sequence comes from uncultured Negativicutes bacterium, assembly GCA_964446265.1. Taxonomy (GTDB): domain Bacteria; phylum Bacillota; class Negativicutes; order CTSoil-072; family CTSoil-072; genus CTSoil-072. Next base: position 1,063 of record CAYUNV010000102.1, read on the forward strand.
AAAATACCACCTTATTTCAGCGTATCATTTGCGGTATATTAATTAAAATATCCCGTGTATAATTGACAATTAAACTCACCATCCACGGACCAAAAAGTAAAACGGCTACAAAAACGGCAAGTATTTTGGGAACGAACGCCAGTGTCTGTTCCTGGATCTGAGTCGTTGCCTGAAAAATGCTGACTGCAATTCCGACGAATAGTGCTAATCCCAGCATCGGAGCTGATATCAACATAACCATGAGCAATGCGTCACGGCCAATTTGAATTGCCATATCAGATGACACAATTGAGCCCCCTTAATTAAAACTGGCTAATAATGAGCGTACAATTAGATGCCAACCATCAACCAAAATAAATAATAAAACTTTAAATGGCAAAGAAATCATAACCGGCGGCACCATCATCATGCCCATTGACATTAATGTACTCGCAACAACCATGTCAATAACGATAAATGGAATATAAATTAAAAAACCAATTTGAAAGGCTGTCTTCAATTCACTAATAACAAAAGCTGGAATAAGGACCGTGGAAGGCACTTCATCTTGTGAATTAGGACGCGGCCCTTCCAACAGGTTAACAAACAACGCAAGATCATTTTCCCGTGTCTGCTTAAACATGAATTCCCTCATTGGCTTCATTGCTTCAGTCATGGCTGTTTCCTGACTAATGCTTCCAGCAAAATACGGCTGTAAAGCGTTCTTGTTCACTTGTTCAATGTACGGCGACATTGTAAAAAAAGTTAAAAACAATGCTAATCCTATCAGCACTTGGTTCGGCGGCATTTGTTGCGTTGCCAATGCGCTGCGTAAAAATGACAATACGACAATAATGCGCGTAAATGACGTCATAAGAATTAAGATCGATGGAGCTAGTGTTAATACCGTCAATGCAAATAATATTTGCAAACTAACTGCAACTTCCTGGGGATTGCTCGCTGCTCCCATGCCGATATTAATGCTTGGAAATGGAACCGGAGCCGCTAATCCTGCCGCAGGTATCAAAAGCAACCCCGCTACAGCCGGTAAAACATTGATTATCTTTCTCTTCACAGCTTATCTTTTCTCCTTGTCAACGGAGGAGCTGTCTTCGCCTTGTCTATTGGCACCAAAAACTCCTGGAAATTTACCAGATAATTTATGCAACCCTACTAACTGTTTCTGAAAAATTGCGTTAAATTGAGTGTTTATAGGATTGCTTGGCTGGTTTCTTATCTTTTCAATCTCGGCTGGTGAAGTAATTTCTTGCAATAAATTAATATTATGATCCGTTACACCCAACACTAAAACCCGTCCCGCTATTTCTACAACATAAACGGCACGGTTAGAACCGAAAGAAAGTTGCACGAGAATTTTATTTTCGCCGGCCGTATTCATTGCTCCCATTTTTTGTCCTATCAAACGGGAAGTAAAATAAGCCAGACCAAGCACCAACCGATAGTTAAAAGCACCGAAGATGATCCGGTCTGCGGTTCTTGATATTTTAAATACTCCGCGCCTTGTTCTGCAGCAAAGCACTGTCCCGTTATGATCTGTAAAATAATCAACAATAAAAATACAACAACAAAACTATCAACCTTTTTCATTGTTAACCAGCTGCTTTGCGAATGGCCTCTAAAACACGATCAGGTTGAAAAGGCTTGACAATAAAATCACGAGCGCCCGATTGAATCGCTTCAATAACCATAGACTGCTGTCCCATAGCGCTACACATAATAACCTTTGCATTTGGATCGATTTTTCGAATTTCTTTCACAGCAGAAATCCCATCCATTTCTGGCATTGTAATATCCATCGTCACTAAATCAGGACGTAATTCTTGGTATTTTTCGATAGCCCGAAGACCATTTTCGGCTTCACCCACGACTTCATAACCATTTTTTGTTAAGATATCTTTAACCATCATTCTCATAAAAGCGGCATCATCAACTACTAAAATACGAGTTCCCATTAACATATCACCCTTATCAAAAAAATTTTTATATTTTATTGCAATCCATTAGTACGTTCAAGTTGACTAACTATTTCTGTGATCCTAACACCAAAATTTTCGTCAATAACTACAACCTCTCCTTTAGCA
>CAYUNV010000102.1:3153-10882 GCA_964446265.1 uncultured Negativicutes bacterium
AATTAATTTTCCGTTGACCAAAACATCAACGGGCTCACCGGCTAATTTGTCCAATTCAACAATCGATCCTGGCACTAATTCTAAGATATCCCGAATTAATTTTCTTGTTCTACCAAGTTCAACGGTAACTTGCAAGGGGACATCCATAATTAAATTAATATTTGTGGTGTCCACACCTTGTAAAGCTCCAGAAACCAGGGGAGCAAATTGCACCGGTTGGACGGTGACATTTTGTTGATATTGCGGCATCTTGGGAGGTGCAATTTCCGGAGTTGGCAGTGGATTCTTGATTGGCATCGCATTAGGAATATTCACAGACTGCTTCAGAGGTAAGGTTTCTTTAGCCGGCGGTTTCGGCGGTGGTGGCTGTATGGTCCCCATCAGACCGGAAACCAATTCGCGGGCAAAATCGATCGACAAAACTTGCATAATTTCACTATCGATTAACCCTTCCACTTCCATCCGGAAAGAAACACGAATAACCGGTTGATCATCCGAAGTCAAATCCGATATCGATGGATTATCCGCAAAATTCATGATATTGACCTTAGGCGGAGAAATGTCGACCTTCTTCTTAAACACGGTAGACATCGCGGTAGCCGTCGACCCCATCATTTGGTTCATTGCTTCCGTAACTGCACTCATGTATAGTTCATTCATGTCAGTCGGAGGATTCGAGCCATCGCCACCCATCATCAGGTCCGCTATAATCGCAGTGTCCCGTTCTTTCATAGCTAATAAGTTTCCACCTATGAGTCCGTGTGTATACCCAACCTCAATTACTACATAAGGCAACGGATATTGGTCTTTTATTTCCCGTAGATTTGTTATAGAAACTTTTGGTGTGGTAATCGATACGCGTCGATCAAGAAGAATGGATAATGTAGTCGCTGCGCTTCCCATTGAGATATTACCGATTTCTCCCAACGCGTCTTTTTCAAGAGCTGTAAGTTCCATAGCCGGTGAAGATACTACCGGTTCAGCCTTCAATAGCGCATCGATTTCTTCTTGTGAGAGAAACCCTTCACTCACTGTCTTCAACCCCTTCTAGACAAATTTTTGTAATTTGAATTGCGGTATTTTTTCCCGAAATTCCTGGTTTGCACCGAAATTTTTCACCGTTACCAACAAATACTTTTAATTCATCGGTAACTTTCGTTCTTAACCGCAACACATCATCCACTGACAAATCTAATAATTCATGAACAGAAACAGAAGCTTGTCCGAGTTCAACTGACATTGGAATAAAGGATCGCTCCAATTTTCGCTGTAAAAATGTTATATCTTCCGGCGATGCTTGTTTAGCCATTGATGAGGCAACCCAAAAAGTTGTTGTTAATTTCGACATAATCGATTCCAAGACCAGATAAGGGATACAGATGTTGATTAATCCTTCCGTTTGCATAATTTTCGCTTGCAAGGTAATAATGACAACCATATCATTGGGCGCAACGATCTGGGTAAATTGAGGATTTGTTTCTATTGCTTCCAAAATCGGTTCAATGTCTAAAACTTGTTTCCAGGCTTCTTGAAAACCTTCTAGTGATTTTGACATAACGCGACGAACAATCGCTTCTTCAATGTCGGTAAGCCCTCTTGATTTCATCGTGGCCAAACCAGTTCCACCAAATAAACGATCGATGATTGCAAAAATCAAATTTGGATGCCAATCGAATATTACATTCCCCTTTAACGGGTTCATCGCAAAAATACTGATGACGCTGGGGTTGGGCAAAGAGCGAATAAATTCTTCATAAGTCAATTGATCAACAGAAACAACATTAATATGAACGATCGTCCTTAAATGTCCGGATAAAAAAGTATTCAGAAGACGAGCAAAGTTTTCATGCAACATATATAATGTTCGTATTTGATCTTTGGAGAACTTATCAGGGCGCTTAAAATCATAAACTTTGACTTTCCGTTGTTTTTGTTCAAGGTGCATTTCTTCTGCGGAAACAACACCAGTCGATAATGCTGATAATAGTTCGTCAATTTCAGTCTGTGATAAAATATCCGGCACCGATAAACGCTCTCCTTTCCATACACAGTTAACTCTAAAAGTTCATAGGATCCTTTGCCTATTGAAGTAAAAATGTGGTTATATATACTTGATATACCCGATCTTTTCCAAGAGCCGCATTGATTTCATTCTTCAACAATATTTTCAATTGTTCTTGCTTGGCAGGCTCAAAATCTTCCGCTTTTTGTGATCGTAGAACGTGTAACGCGGTATCTTGAATTTTTACTTCCTCAGGAGAAAGAGATTTTCCTTCTTTAGGCGCTGCATTTTTCTCAGGGTTTAACTCCAATATTAAGCCAATTTTTAAATAACGTCCACTATTTACACTGCCGATATTTAAAATAAGACCGTCTTTATCCCCCAATTTAAGGAACGTTCCAGGTTCACGCTGAACAGTTTTTTTATTATCCATAAAATAATTTGTGAAAACATAATAAGCTATCCCGCTGCATACAAGCAATGTGGCAACGACAGCGCCAATGATTAACTTCATTGACAACGCATTTTTTGTTTCGGCCATATAAAGAGTTCCCCCCGGCAAATAAATTTCTTATCGGTCCTGAAATCAATCCGCACTATTTTGTTCTTTTATCGATCCCCGTGCTTTTGGCGCTAAGAAAGCAAGGAGTTTTTCTTCAACAATACGAGGATTATCACCAGCCTGTACTGATAAAATTCCCTCCAATGTAACTTCATGCAAAAGGATCTGCTGTGAACTGCGATTTTTCAATTTTGCGGCAACGGGTAGAAAAAATACATTGGCACTGCCAACACCGTACAAAGTTGCGATAAACGCTGTTGCAATTGAAGGTCCAAGTGTTTCTGCCTCGCTGAGATTTCCCAAAACATGAACAAGTCCCATAACTGTACCTATAATTCCCATGGTAGGGCCAAACCCGCCGGCCGCTTCAAATATTGCCGCCCCTTTATGATGCCGTTCCTGAATAAAAGTAAGTTCTGTTTCCATAATGCTGCGTACTAATTCGGCATCAGTCCCATCAATTACCAACTGCATCCCTTTTTTCAAAAACGGATCTTCAATTTCCACTAGGTTTTCTTCAAGAGCTAACAAACCTTCACGTCTTGCCTTTTCGGCAAAACCCACTAAAGTAACAATTAAATTCGTAGCATCATATTTTTTTTCTTTAAACGCTATGCCTAAAAGTTGCGGAACGGTCTTCAACTCCGCTAAAGTAAAACCAATAGCAGTTGCACCTGCCGTCCCGCCAAAAACTGTAACAAAAGCCGGCACACTAAAAAGGCTGCTAATATGACCTCCTTCAAGAACCACTGACGCCATTAATGCGCCAAGGCCCAGTACTAATCCTGCAATCGTTACAATATCCATTCGCTACACCTCGACTAACGTAAGTTGGCAAACATTGCCCGCCGATACTCAAGCACTCGGTTAATAATCTCTTCTTTTGTTTCTTCTACAATGAGCTTTTTGCCATTTGTGAGAGTGACAACCGTATCCGGAGTTTCTTCTACAGTCTCAATTAAATCAGCATTAAGGACAAACTCATGGTCATGACACTTTAAACGAGTCAATTTAATCATAAACCCATCAGCTCCTCTACAAAATAAACTTTTGGGGGATAGCGGGTATCCCCCAAAACAACACTACTTACTAACGTTTTAAGTTAGCCAATTCTTGCAACATATCATCAGTCGTCGAAATAATTTTCGAATTTGCTTGAAAACCCCGTTGTGTAATAATCATATTACTGAACTCTTGCGCCAGGTCAACGTTGGACATTTCTAACGAGCCTGCGCTCAACGTACCGCTTCCTTGCGATCCGGGCGCATACATTGTTGCGTTCCCTGAATTGCTGCTTGCCATGTACATACTATCGCCAACTTTGGTTAGGCCGCTGACATTCGGAAACATGGCTATTGCAATCTGGGCTAAATTACGAGTTAGTCCGTTGCTGTAACGACCAATAACCATTCCATTCGCATCAATCGTTGTTCCCTGCAATTCCCCTGCAGCCAAGCCATTTTGCGAATTAGCCACTATTGTGCTATCTCCGCCGTATTGTGTAACTTTAGAGAAATCCGGAATAATCGAAACCGTCGCACCGCCGGTTGTTGGCGTAAAAGTAAATGCGGAATAGGCGGCAGCCGGTGCAACATATTTGCCATTGGCATCAAAATTGACATCATAAACTCCAGTGGTTACGGCCAACCCGTCTTCTGTAGTTGCCATTGGCGTAAAACTCCACGTTGAGGTAGTCGTAGCCGGAGCTGTCGCCGCGGGGGCGGCAAGTTTGGTAAATATTCCGCTAACCCGATGAGAAGTACCATTGCTGTCATAAACGGTTATAGCACACTCTGCAGTAGTACCTGCAGCCGCTTCAGCAGATAAATTGTTGGCATATTCTATATTGCTCGTTGAAACACCGCCTATGCCACCTAAATCAACAATAACCCCTTTTATTTGGGTATTGGAATCAGGGTTTACCCCAGTCACAGGGTTACCAATCCATCCCATGACTTGTTTCCCGTTGGCTGAAAGTAATTTTCCCTGTTTATCAAAATCGAAGTTACCGTTGCGCGTATATAACGAATCATTATCTCCGTTATCCAAGACAAATAAACCTTGTCCCTGGATCGCTAGATCAGTGTCTTTTCCGGTGGGCTGAAGGCTTCCATCCGTAAAAATCGTATTAATGCACCCAACTCCCATTCCAAGACCAACTTGCATTGGATTTGTACCGCCTTGGCTACTGCCATCCCCGGCTGTTGCGTTTGCCAGTGTTTGGCTCATAACATCTTTAAAAGAAACACTGCTTGATTTAAAACCAATTGTATTCGCGTTTGCAATATTATTACCTATAACATCCATCATTGTTTGAAAATTCCTAAGACCGGATACTCCAGAATATAATGATCTCATCGTCCATGACCTCCTATTTTTTGTGTCCTTACAATTACAATTTGACTGCTTCAATCAGTCCGCAGTCAGGGCTTCCTCAAGAGGTCCAGCCCTAAATAATGATTGCACTGTCAATATTCGTAAATACATTATTCTTCATGCTAGCGCCGTCCATAGCTGTGATAACCGTCTTATTTTTTATGCTCACAACTAATGCAAGATTATTATCCATCAAAACTAAAGACTCTTTAGCTCCTTTTTGCGCGGCCTTGTCAACTGCACCGTTTAATTTTGCCAACCCGGCTTGATCAATCGTAATATTGCGGCTTTGTAACCGTTGCATCGCATGCTGGGAAAACTTTACATCCGTTAATTCACGCTCAAGAATTTGGCTGAACTGAGAATTGTTGTTTCCCGAATTCGTTCGATTGCTGCCCACAGAACCAGTTTTCGCACCCGTATTATTAATTTGCGGCAACAAAGACTGCTGTGACAGGGAAAATCGATTATCAATCAACTAAGATCAGCCCCCTTATGTTGCATTTGTAATGGATGTCACCTTACTTAGGTCGACTTTCTGATTATCTACCAGTAATTGCGTTTCACCATTGGATACGAGGATCGATTTTACTGTGCCGCTGATTTCTTTCCCGTCGCCAGACCAAGTAACAACTTTCCCAATCATTGCCGTTGCCTGAGTTGTTTGCATTGCAGTCGTCATATTTTGCATTTGCTCAAGGCTGGAAAATTGAGCCATTTGCGAAATGAATTGTGTGTCGTCCATTGGATTAGTTGGATCTTGATACCGCAACTGTGTTACCAGTAAATTTAAAAAATCATTCTTCCCTAATGTTTGGCTTTGAGAAGTAGAAGTTGTTGTTTGGTTTGAGCTTGTTGCAGACTGAGTTATCGTGTTAATAGTAGACATTTTCCCACCTCCTTGTGGCATTAAATTCGGTAGTCCACACCGGTCGATTGACTGCTTACAATCTGTGATGCTGTCAGCGCTTCTATTTCCGGAGCAACTTCATCAGCAAATCTTTGACTTTGTGTTTGGTTAGATTGTACGTATTGCCAAGCATTACCGTTTTGTTGTCCACCGGAAAAAAACTGGTCCAATCCGGCATAAATCCCAACATGGCTTACTTTGATTCCAGAATTAGCCATTTCTTGTTTGAACTGTGCAATGGATGCTTCTAAAACAGTTCTGACATCGCTGTTATTGGAATGAAAAGTCGCGGATACGGAACCATTGCTAACTGCAATTTTCAAAGTCAAATCACCCAAATGATCGGGTTTAAGTTTTATTACCATTTCTGAATTGTTCACACCATTAGTCAAATGAGCTTGATCGACAATTTGGGTAACAATGTTGTGCGGATCAATATTTGAGGATGAATTCGCCGCCTCTGTAACGGCTGCTGTAAGATCGCCAACTGATAAAGAATTGTGATAACCAGTGGAACCAGGCAAGATTATTCCGATTTCTTCTAGCTTATCTTTTGCCGCTTCATCAGGCCGAAGCTCAATAAGCGCATCTACAGTAGTAGCATTGGAATTTTGTTGTGAAGTTTGTTCAAAATTCGACGGCAAAGCTGTCTTGAAGTTTTTAGCAAAAGCATCGATAGGCGCTTCTGCAGAAGATACTTGAGTTCCTAACCCTGAGTTCATTTCTGTCAGCGTTGAAGTTGTTTCAGTGGACAAGTCCTGCCCGGAAAACTCCACTTTTTGTTGTAACAGTTTATTTGTTTTACTTATTGCATTATTAGCCTGGAATGCCAATGGAGTAGTAACTGCTGATAAGGCTGCTGCGACACCCCTTGTTATGGGGATTGCCGTGTTTTGGGCGAAATCCTTCGTCATCGCTGCTGATCCTTTAAGTTGGGTATCCGCTAGTGGAAAAGAAGTTTCTGTTACAATCCCTTGAGACTTCAGCAAATTTACAGTCTCATTTTCTTTCGTACGGGAAACAAACGCTGGCTGAGATGCTGTGGTTTGTTCGTTGTCCTCCGCTAAGAAATCTGTTGCTGCATCTCTTATTATGGGGATTATCGTGTTTTGGGCGAAACCATTCGTCTTTACTGCCGATCCTTTAAGTTGGGTATCTGCTAGTGCAAAAGAAGTTTCCGTTGTAATCCCTTGAGAATTCAGCAAAGTTACACCCTCATTTTCTTTCGTACGGGAAATAGACGCTGGCTGAGGTGCCGTGGTTTGCCCGCTATGCTCCGCTACAAAACCTGTTGCTGCTTCTGTCACTGTAGAGATAGCACTTTTCGGCAAGGAATTTTGCTCTGCCAAAGGAAAAACGCTTGGTGCAACATAAAGTGGTAATTTGTCAGCCGCTTGGGTTGAATTAACTTGTATATTTTGTGTTTCGGTTAACTGACCCGATTGTTTTGGCGTGGAAAACACAGGAAAATCCATTCCATGAAGTACGCTTCCTAAAAGAGAATTCTGTGCCATCTCCGGTTGCATTGTAATGGCTGGATTTTGTACTAAAGGGCTAGTCATTGCTAAATCGGTCGGATTAACACTCGTAGTAGAAGCATCTTCCTGCCCCATTCCCGATTGACTTGTTTTGGCTTCAACACCAAGGCTATTATGGCCGGTTGATTTTTTCTCTCCCGCTTTCCCTTGAATATTCTTTAAAACCGTATTAAATTGGGATCCGCTAGGATTTTCAGCTGACGCTCCCAGAGATGCTCCAGAAGTCAGACTGTTGATTAAATTGAAAGAATCCGCAGCTACTTGTACTGCTTGCATTTCTTCACCTCCTTTCATAGCACTATAACAATTATAAAGGCATACAAACCGCAAAACATACTCGG
>CAYUNV010000103.1:0-10569 GCA_964446265.1 uncultured Negativicutes bacterium
TTGGATGTCGCTCTTTTCAGCCGGCGACAAGGCATTGAAAATAAAACGGGAATGGTCTCCCAGTATTTGTAGCCAGAAGCGATGTTCAAAAAGGATGGCCTGTTCGCAGGCGCTCTGTTTCATGCAAATCCTCCTTCCCAATCTTTCGTTGTATATTATGTTTACTGAGCATAAAGGGTGCCGGTGAGAGGGGATACCTTCATTGATCTGGAGCTGTAGGCGGATAGGCAATAACGCGGCGAGTGACCAGGTGGAATATCCGGGTAGCCAAACAAAGAAACAGCGGCGGCGCCGCTGTTTTTAAGTCGTGAGCTAAAATCTGCTTCTATATTAATGTGTATCTGTCCCTATCTTCCGATATACATACGGTCGGTTTTCAAAATATGATTCATGAGCCAGTCGGCAAAAAAATCCAACAAAGTGAACAAATACTCATCTTGATTGGCGTCGACTGAATTCAGATCGACGTTACTGATTTTTTCAATGAAATCACTATGCTGAACCTTATGGGACAACAGTTTTGGATAACCGATACTGGCCATATATTCTTCTTCCTGACTAAAGTGCGTAACGGTATAATCCCTTAACTCGTCCAATATCTCCATGATTTGATCATACTTGTCTGTCCGAAGTTCATTTTTCAGAAGATCATATGCTTTATTGGCGACAGCGAATAAATTCTTGTGCTGCTCATCGATGTCTCTTAACCCCAGGCGATATTCTTCCGACCATTGAATCATATTATGGTCTCCTTTCTCCTTTGTGAAAATAAGGTAACAGCATACATATAATTTGATTCGGCTTTTAATTGTTTAATCCTTTTGAGGGTCCCCGGAGAAAGTGGTCCAACTTTTAATGAGAAAAATCGACCCCTTTAAATGGCTTCAAGCCTTGCGCCGGCTGCAAATTCAGCCGGCGTTTCGTATGTTGGTCCGCTATGCGGTCCGAACTCATTATAGTCCTCCACTTCGCTACTTTTTGCTTGGCATCCTCCAAAGACATAAACCAGTGGATATTCAGACACTCGTCCCGCAGGCTACCGTTGCATGCCGCAGGGCTACTCTGAGATACCAACTTTCCTGCAAACCTCGTCGATGGACGTCCCAAGCTCTGCCTGTTTGAGTACAAAAGCAATTTGCTCATCCGTAAATTTTGCCTTTTTCATGCTTGTCCACCCCTTCTTTAGCATTTCTCTCATTTTGGGTGGACTACTTTTTTAGGGAGAAGATCAAGTGCTTTTAACCTTGACGGTTACTGCAAAAATGGTTAGCTGTGCTTATCAGGCTTTGATATACGTAATCATGAAACTTAGTTCTTTCATCAAGTCTGTGTCTGCATACTGCCACATTCCACCATATAGGGTTTTGTATGGGAACACCGACAATTTTATCAAGCTGTAAAATGTCGTTAGTGAAAGCAGGCAAAATTGTAATCAAATTGTCGCTTTTGGATGAAAGTAGTAAATAACTCCAGCTGCTAGATAGAAGACCAATTTTCATGCATACGTTTTCTTCATAAAATTTACTTTCTAGCATTTTGTGAATGGTATGCTGCTTATCTGGTATTGACAGGGGATATTGGCTGATTTCCTGCCAAGTTATAGAATGCCGGTTTGCTAAGCTATGCGATAAATTCATATACGCAACCATCGGTTCTCTTTTTACAAGCACTTGTTCTACGTCTGCTTCATTAAACTCTGTGGGCTGCAAAAGTATAGCTATATCTAAGTCATATGCATTAAAGCGCTTCTTAATGGTTTCCCCGTCCAGTTCACATGTGATAATTTTTGCTTCAGGATGTTCAACAACCATTTGTGGAATAATTTCCGAAAAAAGCGTGGTAAGCAAAAATTCGGGGATACCAATTTTAATATGATCTTTCTCTTTTATTGCCATATCCCGAACATCCTGTACGCTATTGTCATATAATTCGAGGATTTCTAATGCCTTTTGATACATGATTCTGCCAATAGAAGTAAGACCTACCAGACGACCATTTCGTCTCAAAAATAACGTATATCCTTCAGAACGCTCAAACTCGTGTATGAATTTGCTTAATGCCGGCTGGGATATGAGTAGCCGGTTTGAAGCCCTCGAAATGTTACAGTTCTCCTGCACGATATTGATAAAGTATCTTAATTGTCTGATATCCAAATCTATGTCCCCCTTTTATTAGACCGACATTTCATTGTTGCATAACTAAAAGTTGGTAATTCAATAACTATTCAGTCTTTGAAGCATCTTCCTAGTAATTATATTATTTAAGAAGATGAATTTAAACAACTTCAATTTCGGGATTGCATGAAGATTATAGTCTTCATCGCAATGAAGTGGCAAAATATTCAATACTGAGAAAAGAGGGTAATTATGGTGAGGAAAGTTATTGTTACTGCTGCTCTTACAGGTGCATTCCATGGTAAGGAAGCGAATCCTAATCTTCCCGAACAGCCGGATGAAATTGCTCAGTCCGCGTATGAATGCTATAACGCAGGTGCCGCAATTGTTCATCTCCATGCGCGGGATAAGGAAGGAAAGTCCACGAATGACAAAAACGTCTTTAGCGAGATCAATTTAAAAGTTCGTTCTAAGAGTCCAATAATTATACAGGATTCTACAGCTCCGGCCACCCATCCTGGTTTACACGTTGATGAAGGCCTTGAGGTGTTGGATGCAGACGTACTTCCGGAAATGTGCTCTCTCGATTGTACACTAATCAACATTGTGTATAAAGGCATGAATTTGTATTACGGCTGGACAAGAGAATGGATAATTAATGCTGCTTCGAGAATGAAAGAGCTGAATATTAAGCCGGAGCTGGAGGTATTTAGCCCGACTACGATAGATGATCTTGAAGATCATATTGTACCGTCGGGATGCCTAGTTAAGCCTTTGTCCATTAGTTTTGTTCTGGGGCAAACCATGAGCCAGGGAGCTATGCGGTATGACCTCGAAAACCTCCTTACTTCGTGGCGGCGTGTGCCGACAGATGCAATGTTTTCCGCATTGACAGTCGGCAAACAACAAATGGAGGGTACTATGCTAGCCCTTTTGCTAGGCGGTAATGTGCGGGTAGGTATGGAAGACAATATTTGGTATCGCCAAGGCGAAAAAGCGAAAAGCAACGCGCAACTCGTTGAACGCATGGTTAGAATTATCCGTGAAATAGGATTAGAAGTGGCGTCACCGGACGAGGCCAGAGAAATGCTTGGAATTCCGTCTTTGACAATTAGCGGGCGGTAGAGTTAGGACAACTCCGTTAGTCTCGTTCTGAAAAATTAAAAGTTGGTGAGTCAATGAGCAGAGTCTATAAAATCTTGGCGATTAACCTAGGGTCAACATCTACGAAGATCGCCTATTTTGAAAATGAAAAATGCATTGTTAAGGAAAGTATTTCCCATCATGCAGATAGCGTAAAAAGCTTTAAGACCATATTAGAACAATATGAATTCCGCAAAGCTGCCGTGTTGGATTTTATCGAGAGACATAAAATTGATCCTGAAAGCCTAAGCGCCATCACCTCCAGGGGTGGAATGACACAGCCGATCATTGGAGGAACCTACATAATAAACGAGGCGATGATCGAACAAAACAACAGCGGGAAGTATGGAGTTCATATTTGCGGTATTGGTCTGCAGATTGCATATAATCTCGCTAAACAATGCGGTGCCGAGCCTCTTACTGTGGATACTCCTTCTACTGATGAACTGGAACCGCTAGCTCGCTATACAGGCATTAAGGAACTGCAAAGAATCAGCTGTTTTCAGGCATTAAACCAAAAGGCCATGTCCCGTTATTACGCCGAGAGTATCGGAAAAAAGTATGAAGAACTCAATCTGGTAACCGTAATGCTGGGAGGAGGAATTTCAGTCGTTGCGCATAAGGGTGGCCGGATGATTGACGGTCCTGATGCGCTGGAGGGGGACGGCCCATTCTCAAACGACCGTTCTGGCACCTTGCCTGTTGGTCCCTTGGTAAAGATGTGCTATACAGGAAAGTACACACTTTCCCAAATGATGCGAAAAATCAACGGCGAAGGCGGTTTAGTCTCCTATTTAGGTACAACCGATATACGTGCAATTGAAAAACAGGTTCTTTCGGGCGATAGCAAGGCAGCTGAAGTGATGGAAGCCATGTGTTATCAGACAGCAAAAGAGATCGGAGCCTATGCCACAGTTTTAAAGGGTAAAGTGGATGCGATATTGTTGATTGGTGGCATGGCCAACTCCAATTATCTCACAGCGCTAATCAAGGAGCGGGCTGAGTTTATAGCTCCTGTAGTAATCATGCCCGGGGAGCGCGAAATGGAGTCGCTTTGTCTTAATTCTTACAGGGCGCTGCTGGGAGAGATAGAAATACTGGAATTTATCCCAACGGAGGAACCGTAATGTTCCACAACTTTAGTGAAATAGAGACATATATCAAGAATAGTAAAATCCCAAAAAAAATTGCTCTCGCTGGCGCGCAGGATATTAACGCGTTAGAGGCTGTTGTCAATGCAAAACGCAAAGAAGTCATCTCCGCAGTGCTAGTAGGAGATTCTTCGATGATTGTGAAAAATCTCCATGATATGAGCGAACCTGTATCGGACTATGAGATAATCTCCTGTGACAATGAGCACGAATGCGCTCAGGCCGCCGTGGCCCTTGTCAAACAGGGCAAAGCGGATATTCCCATGAAAGGCTTGATGCAGACTGCCAGTTATATGAGAGCTATACTCCATAAGGCGGATGGTTTGCTCCCTGAAGGAGCATTGCTAAGCGAAGCAACGGTCTTCTTCTACCCTAAGGCAAACCGATTCATGATCGCATCCGATTGTGCAGTAAATATTGCCCCATCACTTGATGAGAAAGTCCTGATTGTCAAAAATGCCGTTTTATTGGCTCAAGCACTGGGAATTGAGCGGCCAAAGGTTGCTGTCATATCCGCCCAAGAGCAAGTTAACCCCAAAATTTCGAGTTCTGTTGATGCTGGTATGCTTGCTGATATGGACTGGGCTGACTGTCTGGTTCAAGGCCCGCTAGCACTTGATAATGCTGTTTCTCCAGAAGCAGCTAAGCATAAGGGGATACAAAGCGAAGTTGCTGGTGACGCCGATATCTTGCTGCTGCCGGATCTGTGTTCAGGAAACGTACTTCATAAGTCGTTGCATTATTTTGCGGACTATGATACGGCTGGTGCTCTTTGCGGAACAACGTCCCCTGTTATCATGACCAGTCGAACCGATAGCTCTTCATCTAAGTATAATTCAATCCTTATCGCGATTCTGCAGTCAGCACAATTACGTTAATTGCGTTTGCGAATTGTAGGTAGCATGGCTGTGTACAGGCCGTGCGGACTTTTTTTGTGTGGTACTTCGTGATGCATCACCGGTGGTTTTGTCGTGGTATTTATTTGGTGGCATATAAAATTTTGGGAGGTACAAAATGGCAACCTCAAATATTGAGTCGAACAATTCAAAGAAGACGGGGTTAGCTTCTGTAATCGACAAGTTTACTGAATGGAGTTTAAATTGGATTCCCGACTCCATGGTGTTTGTCCTTATCTTAACCGTGATTGTTTTTGCAATGGGCTGGGGACTTACCAAACACGGGCCAATGGAATTAATCGACGATTACGCAAAAGGGGCTTGGATACTGCTCAGTTTCGCCATGCAAATGTCGTTATTGCTCATCACGGGCTATGCAGTAGCTGACTCCAAACTTGTGAAAAAAGGGATTATCGCCTTCATTAACTGGCCGAAAACCCGTACTTCAACCATTTTGCTATATACTATTTGCTGCAGTGTACTTTGGTGGGCCCATTGGGGAATCGGCATGATGGCGTCGATAATCATGGGGCGGGAGATTGCGGTAAGGAAAAGGGAGCTCCAAATCCATTATCCTTTTTTGGCGGCTATTGCATACGGCGTAGTGGTATTTTCCAATGGCCCGTCACAGTCGGCTCAATTGCTTGTCGCTACCCCCGGGCATTTTATGGAGAAAGTGACCGGCGTAATTCCTTTGACGCAGACTGCCTTTGCCCCGAATTTGCTTGTTATCATGTTGATCCTTTTCATTACCACGCCGCTGGTTCTGTTGGCCATGATGCCCAAAAGAGAGCATTCCGTGCCATTGGACGACGCCACAGTGGAGGAGTTTAGCCGTGCGGAAGCTCAGGCAGGCTCAGACAAGCCTATGCGTCCGGCGGAGCGTTGGGACCGGTCCATTTGGCTGCAAACATTGGTTGCTATAGGCGGCTTAATCTGGGTCGCTAAGTATATTATGACCAAGGGTGTAGGCCAAATGAACCTTGACACCCTCAACTTTATCTTCCTCTTTATCGGCTTATTCCTTCATGGGTCACCCCATAGTTTTATAGCCTCAGTAAAGAAAGCAGTTCCCTCAGTTTATGGAATCATCATCCAGTTCCCTATGTATGCAGGTATATTCGGGATGATTATGCATTCCGGCCTCGCAGGGATTTTGGCTCATTGGTTCGTGTCCATCTCCACTTCGCAGACCTATCCGTGGATCGTGTTCCTGTACACGGGCTTAGTCGACTTTTTCGTACCTTCAGGCGGATCGAAATTTGTTATTGAAGCGCCATATCTCTTTCCGGCGGCGCAACAGCTGGGAGTCAATCTGCCTCAGGTAGTTATCGCCTACACGGCTGGCAGCTTGTGGGTCAACCTGATCCAACCCTTTTGGGCGTTGCCGATATTAGCGGCTTTCAAAGTAAGGTTCCAGGATATATTGCCCTATACGTTCGCATTATTCATACTGAATTTCATAGTATATAGTTTCATGATCCTAATGTTCCCCAACGGTTTTTAGTAACGAATTTAAACGGCATCAAAAGAGCACCTTCATAGGGTAGGTGCTCTTTTGATGCCAAGCACTTACCACTAATTAGAGAAGGTGCGCCTGATGACTGACGTTAATACTGAAGAGTTAATAAAGGTACTCGATGCATTTGACGTACTAGTTCCATATATGCACCATTTTTTCTCTACGACGTTGCCTTCGCCGTTACCAATTCGGAACGCTATCTTCGCGTAGTATGCGCCGGGAGCATCAGGCCCGTGTTAAACCAGGTGACCCTATACCTGAACCAACACTTCCTCGGGTGTGCAATTATTAGTAAACGAAAACAGAGGTGTTTGGGTTGCGGTAAATGAAACGCAAGATGAAACCAAACGCACTGACTCAGTGGTGAGCTTTGTAAAGAACCTAGCTGTGTGGAAAGACCGTAAGAGGTGACGGCAGCATTTACTATGATGCGAAGGCCTTGTCGTAAATTACGGGTTGAACGCGGTAATAACACCCACTTAAACATATGGACTATAGACAAATATGGTAACAAAGTAAAAAATAGCTCATAACTGCTGAGCATACGCACCACTTGTTGGTCCACTAGCAATAAGAGCCTCGTACGCCTATGAAAGCGGCTGACGGGGCTTGTTTTGTATAAGTATGCAGACAAGCCCCTGATATTGGCTCGCTTTTTTCGGCAAGCTTATACTTACTTTAATATGCGAAAGAAATGCCATGTCGTCTGATAGACTGCATGGCATTTTCCATAAGCTATTTCTGCCGGACGCTCTGTTTTTTTCCAGATGCGGGGTGTTGTGAATACCCTTAAATGAGTTCGGACATCGGCACTGAATCTTACTGCCCAATTCTTGAGAGGCATTATTCTAGCCCTGAAGGCGAAATAGCTCTTCACCTTCATGTAAACTTAAAAAGTACTGTGCCCCGGTTGCAAATCCCGGAAACCGAATCTTCCTGATTTTGCTCCCGCTTCACTTGAACTGCTCTGCTGCGGTCAAACGTGGGCAACCGCTTTTAATGTCAGTTTACGGTAACTTCCTTACCGGGGAGGAGAAAGAGAGGAAGGGGGGAAATTAACTTTTTCAGGGGTAGGCCGCCCCAATACGTTCGCGTGAGGAGAATGTGACAATGAATGTACTGAAAGCTATTAACCAGGCTATTCCAGGCCTATCGAAAGGCCAAAAGGTGGTGGCGTATTACATTCTCGAGAACTGGCAGGCTGTCGCCTATAAATCCGCGCGAACTTTAGCCGAGGAGCTGTCTGTCAGCCAATCGACCATTCTTCGCACAGCCGATCAACTGGGTTTTGACGGCTTTCCCGCTTTGCAGGAGGCCTTGCAGGGCGTTATTAGCGAAAAGGTTTCAATCCTTTCGCGACTCGACCTGGCAACGACGGACGAGAAAAAACAAGGCTCGGCGACTGACGAAATCGCCAAAGTGCTTCGCCTCCACGAAGCCAATCTGCAGGAAACCTTTCATCAGCTCGATGCGGAGATAGTTAGCCGGGCAGCGGCAATTTTATTGAGAGCGGACCGGGTTGCCGTTCTCGGCATGCGTTCTTCTGCCGCCGTTGCCCATTGTCTTGGTTTTAACCTTAGTCTTGTTCGGGATAACGTGCAAGTTTTCAACAGCGACTATATGCTCCTGGAGTATATCGCCTCCATGACCCCGGCTGACGCCTTGGTTGTTGCCAGTTTCTCGCGTTATACATTGGCTGCGGTCGAAAGCGCCAGAGCGGCCAAACAAAGACACTGCAAGGTTGTTGCTATTACCGATAATATGACTTCGCCCTTGATCGCGCTCGCTGACGAATCCTTTACCGTGTCGACGACCTCCAGGCATATTAACCATTCCTTTATGGCGGCAATTGCGCTCGTGGACGCTGTCCTTACGTTAATAACGCACGCCGGGCAAAAGGAAGCGCGTAAAAAGTTGACCGGGATAGAAGAACAAGTCGAAACTCTGAAAATTTTCTTTAATCGCTAGCCTCAGCTAGGCAGGATTTTCTAATCTGCCAGAGAAAACTGTCTATTGACGCACGTGAGTAAAAAAAATAAAAAAATGGAGCTGATGCGTCAAAATCTATGAGGGGGGCTCACCAAGGAAAAATGAATATTACCATTTGTGGCTGCGGCAATGGTGCGCATGCGTGTGCAGCCTTGCTGTGCAGGAAAGGACACTCGGTCAATATTTTCAGTCCTCTGTCCAAGGAAATCGAACAATTTAAGGAAAATTACGGGCAGAACAACGGCATTACGCTGCAGATCGGCGACGGCCTGTTGGCAAAGGCCGGAGGCGTATTCAGCGCCCAAGACCAGAACCAGAAACTGAAGCTCAATAAGATAACGGATAATCCGAGGGAAGTGATACCTGATTCATCACTGATAATCGTCATTGTACCAGCCTTTGCCCATAGTAACGTTTTGACAAGCATTAAGGAATATGTATCGGAAAATAGCAGAATTGTTGTGCTCCCTAGCAGAGGGGGCCTGGAATTCGAGGTAAATACAATAATGCCCAAAGCTAAGTTCATTGCCTTTCAAACCTTGCCTTGGGCCTGCAGAATCAGAAAGTTCGGTAGCGAAATCAACGTTGGCGGTCTTAAAAATAAAGTCCAGGCCGCGTCTATTCCCGCGGATATGCCGCAGGCGCATTTCACCGAGCTGGAAGAGTTGTTCGATCTGAAACTTGAACGGTTGAAAAGCGTCCTGACATTAACCCTGGCAAACATCGGGCAAATTTTTCATCCCGGTATAATGTACGGATTATTTAGGAGTAACCCGTCCGTAACCTTCAAAGAAGCGGATATACCGCTGTTTTACGAAAGCGTGGACGCAGAGATAGCCGGTATTCTGGCGAACATGTCGGACGAAATTAGAACGGTGGCCCGCGAGTTAAGCAAAGTGAACGCCGACGTGGAAAGCGACAAGGTGCTGCATATCACCGACTGGCTACAAGTCTCCTATGAAGGGCTCATCGCAGACACGTCTTCCTTGCACAACATGTTTCGCACCAACGCAGCGTACAAGGGGATTAAAACGCCGACGGTAAGAATGGCCAACGGTTTGTATGCGCCGGATTTCGGCGCAAGATACATAGTCGAAGACATACCCTTCGGCCTTCTGGTGACAAGATCGATCGCCGGCATGCTGCAGGTCGGCACACCGGTAATCGACGAGGTTTTAAGCAGCATCGGCCGGTGGATAAATTACGATTACTTCGAAAAGCTGAAAGCAGTCAAAAGTCTAGCCCCGAAATCGCGACTGCCGGAATTTCACGGCGTAAGTTCAAGTCAGCAGTTGCGCGGATTATAAATATTTAGGGAGGGTGTGTTTCGTGAAGCGGTTCCATCTTCTTATCAGTTGTCTTCTGATTGTTGCGTTCTTACTGACAGGTTGCGGTGGCAACAAAGCGGCGGAGAAGGGCCCCGGCGGGAAAAAGGATAATTTGAATTTTGCCATCCTCGCCGAAACCAAAGAACTGGATCCCCAGAAGTCCTCGGACACCTTGACCTATATTCTCCTCCTGCAGGTATTCGACACCCTGATCAAACAGCAGCCCGACGGCACGCTGGTCCCCGCCCTTGCGGAAAAATGGGCCGTTTCCCCGGACGGCAAAGAGGTAACCTTCACGATCAGAAAAGGCGTGAAGTTTCACAATGGTGATGTCCTGACCACGAAAGACGTTGCATTTTCGCTCAACCGCGCCATCAAATCGGCCTACACCAGCAAATTCACCGGCGTTATGCAATCAGCGGAAGC
>CAYUNV010000103.1:10579-10868 GCA_964446265.1 uncultured Negativicutes bacterium
AGCGGTGGACGACTCAACCGTTAAGTTGAAGCTGAAGCATGCCTATGGACCGATTTTGTTCTGCGTGGCGAACCCTAGCCTGGCGATAGTCAGCCAGAAAGCCGTCGAAGCCGCGGGCGACAAATTCGGGAAAAACCCGGTCGGGACCGGCCCGTATAAATTCGCTAAATGGATAAGCGGCGAAAAGATCGAATTCACGCGTTTCGACGAGTACTTCCGCGGACCGGCCAAAATCCAGAACGTTACCTTCAAATTCATCACCGACGCCACCACTGCGGCCATTGCCCTT
>CAYUNV010000104.1:0-10810 GCA_964446265.1 uncultured Negativicutes bacterium
ATGAACGATCGCATCAATTTGTTTAATCGATTCAGAACTCGTATTGGCCAACTTCCGGATTTCTTCTGCGACTACACTAAATCCGCGGCCTTGTTCACCTACCCTTGCCGCTTCAATGGCAGCGTTCAAACCCAGCAAATTCGTTTGTCCGGCAATATTTTTAACTAATCCCAAAATCTGGTTTGTTTCCTGTACCCGCTGCTGCGATTCCTGCGCAACTTTAACAAGTTGGCTGCTTACACCAGAAATTTCTTGTGACTGGGCGGAAATTTCCTCTGACGTGCTGGCCAAAACATTCATGTTTTCCATTAACTTAACAGCCATATCTTTCATCTCGTTCTGCTGTTCGGTCGATTGAACAAGCACAGCAGCTCCAATGACTTCTTTCGCGTCATTAAAAATCGGCAAAGCCATCGCGATATACGGAAGTCCAAACATTGCCTTATCACCACGCGTAATCCGACGCCGTTTTTCATGAATTGCATTATATACGGCCGTATTGATTTTCAGCGGCGTTCCAGGCATGATCTTTAAATCCAAACTTTTTCCGGGCTTATAAAATATATATTTTTCTAAATCCGTAATCGCAACGCCTACATCGCCGCTACATAAATCGGTCAGACAAGGGAATACCCGGACATAACTCCGAAGAATTTCTTCATTGGTTTCTTGACAATTTTCCACACCATTCACCCCATATTTTACAAAAATTCATACCCTGCTTGCCATATATTCTAAAAAAAAAGGAGTGTTGGATTTATTATATCATAATCCAAAACACTCCTGTAAAAAACAATCCATGCACAACGCCGTTCCGCCGGATCAACCGTAACGAAAGGCCACTCCAAACGTTCCCCGCGGATATGTCCATTTGACAATGCCTTTGTCTTTGCACATCACCCGGCAGGTTCCGCACTCCAAACAACCGGCATAATCAAAATTGATCTCCCCGTCTTTAAGGGTATATAATACTGCCGGACATACGACCAGACAGGCCTTCGCCTGGCAGGTAGCGCAAATCGATTTATCGATGACAATATGCGGTTCATCTTCGTCTACGGTGAACTTATTGAGCCCCAACAGTTCTTCCGGTCCTTGCCGTTTTACCGTCATATGTTTCGCACCCCTTTCCAGCCGTCTGCCATCAATTCTCCCAGCGAGACGTGTTTTTTCACGATATCCCAGATCCCCTTCGTCATCTTCGGCGGTACCTGTCCGTCGATTTTGAACATGTAGTTCATGATTTCGCTGGCCATTGCCGGATAGACCGCCGGAATCCGCGGGATGTCGATAATTTCCGGGAAGCCGGCAAATAATTTCATCGTCGGCGCCAGTTTCAAGTTCTCCAGTTCCTGCATGTAGGCAGGACCGACTCCGGCACTGTCTTTGGCGCCAAGCACCGCACGGGCCGCGGCGATTCCGCTGACAATTGCCAGGTCAATACCCCGGATGATGGTTCCGGTATTCAGCACAAAGCCGGCCGCATCGCCAATGGCGACAAAGCCATCCCGGTACAGGTTCTTTGGTACGCCTTTCCAGCCCCGTTCGGATACGAGATGCGCGCCGTATTCCACAGTGGTGCCGCCTTCGATCAAAGGATAGACCGCCGGATGCATTTTGAAATCCTGGAAGATTTCATGGATTTTTTTACCCCGCTTGGCAGCGCCTTCCGGCGCAAAAATTACGCCGATGGATATGGTATCTTTATTCGTGTAAATGAAACCGCCGCCGGTGGTTCCTTCGGTACAGCCGAGGACCAGCCGGGCTGCCCCTTCGTCACCGGTCAGGTTGAACCGCTGCTGGATGACTTCGGGCGGCAGTTCGATGATTTCCTTTACGCCTACCCCTACATCATGCGCCGTAATGTCATTCCTCAGGCCCGCTTTTTGCGCCATGAAGGAATTGACTCCGTCGGCCGCAATGACGATGTCAGCAAACATTTCGTCTTCGCCGGCCAATACGCCGACGACTTTCCCGTCCCGGATAATCAGGTCGTCGACCCGGATTCCGGCAGCAACCATGGCGCCTTGTTCTTCGGCTTTTCCTGCCAGCCACTCATCAAACGGCGCTCTGAGCACGGTATAGGACTGCGGCACGTCGCCGCTGTTATAGGTGTAGTCGACATAGTCGATCGTGGTACCACTCTGTTCACCCAGCATCATGATCTGCTCACGAACTACCTTGCGTTGCAGCGGCGCTTCCGCATGCAGGCCCGGTTCTAATAGTTCGAGGGCGTAGGTATACAGACGGCCGCCGGTGACGTTTTTGCTGCCGGCACTCACGCCCCGTTCAATAACCAGAACGCTTTTTCCTTCCTTGGCCAACAGGTAGGCGCATGCCGCCCCGGCCGGCCCCGCACCGACGATAATCGCATCAAATTTTTCTTCTTCACTCATTGATTTGTTTCTCCTATCTTTTTCCTCTATGCCTTGTTTTTAATGGCTTCGGTCAATAGAGGAACGATTTGATACAAGTCACCGACAATGCCATAGTCAGCAGCTGCAAAGATCGGGGCGTTTTCATTGGTATCGACGGCAACGATCAGTTTGGAATCCCGGATGCCGGCAACGTGCTGGACTTGGCCGGATACACCCATGGATAAATAGATGACGGGCTTGACTTTTTGACCGGATAAGCCAACATACGCTTCGTTTGGCAGCCAATGATAATCTTCAGCGACGCTTCGGGTACAGCAAATTTCCGCGCCCATGGCAGCTGCCAGATCTTCGGCTAATTTCATGTCTTCCTGTTTACCAACGCCGCGGCCCACGCAGACTAATTTTTCCGCAACACTGATGTCCGCGCCCTGACGAACGATTGGGCATACATTCCCAACAGCCATAGTGGCATCCGTCTGCACATCGACAGAAACGATTTCGCCGCTGCGGCTGGCATCCTGAGCCGGTACATCATAAGCGCGGGGAGGAATGGTGATGACATTCATTCCGCCAAGCACTTCCGTGCAGACGGCTAACCCGCCATACAGCATGCGTTCGGTTTCCAGAGCGCCATCCACAAATTTGACGCCTTGTGCATCGGTGATTAATCCAACTTTCAAAGCGGCGGCAGCTTTGGCGGCCAAATCTTTCCCCCGCAGGGTTCCGCCGATGAACAATACATCAGGCTGCGCTTGGGCGGCTTGGGCGGCAATGGCTGCTGCGTAGCTTTCCGGCCAAGGATTATTTCCTTTCAACACGATAACCTTATCTGCTCCTGCAGTGATTAACGATTGTGCATCTTGTTCATTAATTGTCAGCGCGCAAATCGGTTGTTGCATAGCAGCAGCCAACTCCTTGCCCAGGGTGATGATTTGCTGCGCGATGATTGTGTCTTCCGAATAGATCCAGATTCCTGCCATTATTCTTTCCTCCTTTTACAGTACGCCTTCTTTTGTGAGGCTGGCAACCAAGCTAGCCACTTTATCCGCTGGAGTTCCGTCTTTGTAAATGACGTTTTTACGACTCATCACAAAGCCTTTTACACTTTTTACTTTGTTTTTGGCTGTCGTTTCTTCCGTCGTCAAGCCCAAATCGGCTACACTCCATTCCGTGGTTGGTTTTTTGGCTGCGCCAAGAACTTGTTTCAGACTAGGAATCCGTGGTTTGTTAATTTCCGGCAGCAAAGTGACGACCACCGGGAACGGTACCGTGACTTCTTCCGTGCAATCACCAATTTTCCGGGTCGCAACGACTTTGTCACCTTCGATTTTCATTTCCGAAACGAATGTGATGGCAGGAATTCCAAGCAAGGTCGCAACCCGCGGCCCAACTTGCTGGGCATACGTGTCCGAAGCTCCTTCACCGCAAAGAATCACATCATATTGGCCAGTTTTTTTCAAAGCAGCGGCAAGTACGTTCGCTGTTACGAATGCATCTGCTTTGTTCGCCAGGTCATCGTTCACCCAGTACGCTTTGCCCGGGCCGCGCGAAAGTGCGTCTTTCAGCGATTGTTTGGCGTTGCTGCTGCCAAACGTAAGGCTGGCTACTTCCGCTCCAATTTTTTCCCCTTGCAAAACTGCTTCTTCGATGGCATTGCGATCATAATCGCTGATTTTTGATTTCGCTCGGCTTGTATCAAGGTCCAAATTGCCAGGATTGATTTTGATATCCTGCTCGTCCAGGACCCATTTGTAGCATGCGATGATTGTAGGCATAAAACCGCTCCTTTTTTTAAAAATAAGGGGGAAGGTGGTCCCCACACAACCCCCTGCTTCCATGATTATTTTGCAAACTTTCCACTAAATGCCGGCTTGCGTTTTTCAACAAACGCTGTCATGCCTTCTGTTTGGTCTTCACTGGCAAAACAGGTTCCGAAGATATAAGCTTCATACTGCATCGCATTTGGAATATCCATTTCCATTCCGCGATTTATGGCGTCTTTTGCCAAATTCACCGCAACCGAACTTTTCTTCATGATCCGGCCGGCAATTGCTTTTGCTTCTTCCAACAAAACATCCGGTGCAACCACCTTTTGCACCAGGCCGATCCGCAGTGCTTCCTGCGCATCGATTATATCCGCCGTATAAATTAAAAGTTTTGCCATTCCCCGTCCTACTAAACGAGCCAGTCGTTGCGTACCACCGAAACCAGGAACAATCCCCAGGCCAACTTCCGGCTGGCCAAATTTAGCCGCATCCGATGCAATCCGAATATCACAGGCCATGGAAATTTCACAACCCCCGCCTAAAGCAAAACCGTGGACTGCAGCGATAACCGGCTTCGGAAATTGTTCGATCTTTGTAAATACCCCCTGGCCTTTTTCAGCAAACAACTTGCCTTCGAGTACATTCATATCTTTCATTTGGGTAATATCAGCGCCGGCAACAAACGCCTTATCTCCGCCACCTGTTAATATTACCACCTTAACGCTGTCTTGCACAGCCAATTCATCAAAGGCTGCAGACAAATCATCTAAGACATCGCTGTTGAGCGCATTCAAAGCTTTCGGGCGATTAATGGTTACCACCGCAAGGCCGTTCTCTTCCGAAATTAATAAATTTGTATATTCTTTCACTGGATCTTCCTCCTTTTATTTAAGAATATCCACCGACAAATTCATTGGTTCATCTTTAAAAATTCGAGTATCCATCAGCTTGAGGTTCGGTGATACAGTGACTTTGGCATCCATCTGGGCCAAAACATCCCGCTCCAAATCAACTCCCGGTGCGATCTCTGTCAGAACTAACCCTGATGGCTCCAGTTTGAACACAGCACGTTCCGTAATATACATAACCGGCTGCTTAATAGAACGGGCATACTTGCCGCTGAACGTAACCTGTTCTACTGCCGGAATAAATTTCTTCGCCTTTCCTTCCTTTTCGATCACCAATTTGCCGTCTTGCGCTGCCACTTTCAATCCGCCCGCAGTGAAGGTTCCGCAGAATACAACTTTTTTCGCACTTTGGGTGATATTGATAAAACCACCGCAACCGGCTATTTTCGGCCCAAATTTGCTGACGTTTAAATTCCCGTCGCTGTCAACTTGGGCAATTCCCAAGCAAGTAATATCCAAATTGCCGCCATCATAAAAATCAAACATATAAGTATGATCAACCATAGCTTCCGCATTGATGGTTGCGCCAAAACTGCTCCCGCTGGCCGGAACCCCGCCGAAACCACCGGATTCGACGGTCAACGTCAATAAATGGCCTATTCCTTCTTCTGCCGCGATCGAAGCTACCCCTTCCGGAACGCCGATCCCTAAATTGGCCTTACAATTCGGCACCAATTCCATGGCCGCCCGACGGGCAATGATCTTCCTCTCATCTAATGCCATAGGAGGAAGAGCGCTGAGAGGGATTTTCACTTCACCAGTGTATGCAGGATTATAATATTCGCCGCTGGTTTGTTTAAACGTTCCCGCGTCGCCGATAACCACATAATCAACCAACACGCCAGGTACTTTAATCATTTTCGGATCCAATGTCCCTTTGGCAGCCAGTCTCTCGACTTCGGCAATAACAATTCCGCCTTTGGCTTTCGCCGCGCCGGCAATGGAAATTGCCTCGCAGAACACCGCTTCCCGCTCCATGGTCAAGTTTCCGTTTTCATCGACTGTGCTGGCGCGGATCAATGCCACATCCATAGGCAATGCCTTGTAAAATAAATACTCTTCGCCTTCAATCTCCATGACTTTGACAAGGTCCTCTGTTGTTTTTGCGTTCAATTTGCCGCCTTCCATACGAGGGTCGACAAACGTTCCTAATCCGATTTTGCTCAGAATTCCCGGCTTTTTGCCGGCTGCCGCCCGGAATAGATGAGCCACAACCCCTTGGGGTAGATTATACGCCTCAATTGCGTTATCGTTAATCAATGGAGCTAACCGCGGAGCTAATCCATAATGTCCGCCGATGACCCGTTTCAACATGCCGGAATTAGCATAGTGATCAGATCCCATCGTTTTTCCATTGCCGATACCAGCGCTGAACTGGATCGTCAAATTACAAGGATGACCTGTCGCTAAAAAACTCTCTTCTAAGGCGATGCTCACGGTTTCAGGATGGTCGATACTGGCAAACCCCGACATCCCGATCACATCTCCGTCTTTCACCAAACGAACCGCTTCTTCCTTGGTAATTAACTTCATAGTAAATCCTCCTTTAGCCAAACGCCTGATAGTCATCCGGCTATTTTTTGCCGGTTACTAACGTTTCAGATGGCGGTTTCCCGCCATCTGAAACAAGTTTTCCTTATAACAAACCAGTTATCGTGTGGAACAGGATGATAACGAATACCATGCTTGTTTTAATGACCGTCATTGCAAAAATATCGATATACGATTCTCTATGGGTCAATCCGCAAACCGCCAACAGCGTAATAACCGCTCCATTATGCGGCATCGTATCCATACCGCCGGATGCCATGGACGCTACCCTATGCAGGATCTGCGGACTCATATTGATCGATTGAGCCCAGGCCAGCCAGTCTTTGGCCATCAGGTCGAGGGCAATCGACATACCGCCGGATGCAGAACCGGTAATACCGGCCAACACGTTAACCGTGACCGCTTCTGACGGCAACGGCGAGGCGCCAATTTTGATTCCCAACAAAAATTTCGCAATATCCTTAAATCCAGGCAGAGATGCGATAACGTTTCCGTAACCAACCTCAGAAGCCGTGTTCATGATCGCCAACAACGAACCAATCGCCCCAGCGTTCAGTGCTTTTTGTAAACCGCCTTTTGGCAATTTGCTGAAACCAATGGCTACCGCCAACGCAATACCGCAGACAAGAGCGATAATCAGAGCCCAAATGGAAATTACGTTCTTAACGGCAGGTGCCGTCAGAGGAAGTTTCATGGCTTTAAACGGTTCCAACAGGGTCGGATCCCAAGATGTCATGCTTGTCAAAATGAAATTGACTACAAGTACCAAAAGTAACGGTAACATGGAAAGCGACCAAGGTGGTAAATTGGACATCAATTTCTCATCAATGACCGGCTCGTTTAATGTATGCTGGCCATACCCTTCACCAGCGGCCAATGCTTTATTCTTGCGCCAGGTCAGCCAAGTCATGCCCAACAAAAAGATCAACGTCCCGCCTAAAATACCGCTAATCGGAGCCGCATAAATGTTTGTGCCGAAAAAGTTCGTAGGAATAATATTCTGGATTTGGGGAGTACCGGGCGCACAGTCCATGGTAAAAGTGAATGCGCCAAGCGCAATGGTTCCGGGAACCAACCGTTTCGGAATATCCGCTTCTTTGTACAAAGCAGCAGCAAACGGATAGACGGCAAATACAACAACGAACAAACTTACGCCACCATAGGTCAATACCGCTGCTGCCAAAACAACCGAAAGAATAGCGCGTTCTTTTCCTAATCCTTTAATAATTGCATGCGCAATCGATTTGGCAAGGCCGGTATCTTCCATAACCTTCCCGAACACTGCTCCCAATAAAAATACAGGGAAAAATGATTTTACGTAAGTTACGGCTTTAGCCATAAACAATTCAGTATATGCGGGCATTACGTGGAATCCTTGAAGTGAGGCTGCCAACAGTGCAAAGATCGGAGCAAAAAGTATAACGGAGAAACCGCGATACGCAAAGAACATTAACAGGAATAAGCTCAGGATGATACCTAATATTTCCATGTAATCCTCCCCTTCTTTTTGGCCTTTTTTTGGGCATAGGGTAAATTGGATCCAATTTACCCTATGCCTTTGTTTTTATTCGAGTAAACCCCCGCCATCAATAGGCCTTCAACCAAACTACCGTAAAACAGCTCCTGAAATAACCATACGCTGAACTTCATTCGTTCCTTCATAAATGGTAGTAATTTTCGAATCCCGGTACAATCTTTCCACTTTGAAGTCTTTGATGAAACCGTAACCGCCATGAATTTGGATCGCTTTATTACAGATCCAGTCCGATGCTTCGGAGGCAAACATTTTGGCCATTGCCGCTTCCTTGCTGTACGGCTTGCCTTCTTCTTTCAACATAGCCGCATGATAAACCAGAAGACGGGAAGCTTCCAATTGGGTAGCCATTTCAGCCAGCATCCATTGAATGGCTTGGTTTTTCGCGATCGGCTTGCCAAACTGTACCCGTTCTTTCGCAAATTTTACCGCTTCGTCCAATGCAGCCTGGGCAATCCCCAAGGCCTGCGTTGCAACACCAATCCGTCCGCCGTCCAAAGTTGCCATGGCAATGCCAAAGCCCTTTCCTTCCTTGCCGATCAAATTCGCTTTGGGAACGCGGCAATTTTTAAAGATCAATTCGGTCGTTTGCGAACCGCGAATTCCCATTTTGTCTTCGTGTTTGCCGATTTCAAAGCCGGGTACTCCAGCATCCACAACAAAAGCGCTGATGCCCTTCGTTCCGGCTGTTGGATCTGTCAAGGCAAATACGATATATACATCGGCTACACCGCCGTTGGTAATGAAGCATTTCGTCCCGTTTATAACATAATCATCGCCATCCAGCACTGCTGTGCATTGACCGGATCCAGCATCCGTACCTGCGCCCGGCTCCGTTAAGGCAAAGGCACCCAGTTTTTCCCCTTTGCACATGGGCACCAGATATTTTTGCTTTAATTCTTCCGAACCCCAGTTATAAATCGGAAAACTTGACAACGAAACATGAGCAGAATAAATAATTCCAGTTGATGCACAAGACCGGCAAATTTGCTCCAAAACTAAAATATAACTGAGATAATCTGCTCCGGCACCGCCGTACTGTTCGGGATAGCAGATCCCCATGAAATCCAATTCCGTCATCTTTTCGACCAATTCTTTCGGATACCGTTCTGTTTTGTCCAGTTCCGCAGCAACCGGCTCCACATATTCCAGAGCAAATTCCCGCGCGTTCTGTTGGATAAGTTGTTGTTCCTCCGTTAAGTTGAAGTTCATCAAAAAGCCCCCTTGTTTTTATCTCGTTAACAGACGGCATTTCCTGCTGAAGAAATCAGAAAACGCAGACTGCAAAACGCAAGCCGTGCATAGCCAATTTTTTCAATTTACTTAGGCGGCATCACCATCGCTTCGCCGTCCAGCACAATTTTACCATCCTGGTTTGTGCAAGTCGTATGCAAAATCAACCGATTTTTTTCCACATTCCGTTCTGTTACTTCCGCACGAGCCGTAATCGTATCGCCGAACTTGACCGGAGCCGTAAACTTAAGGTTTTGCGACATGTAAATCGTTCCTGGTCCCGGCAGATACATGCCAAGCACAGCCGATATCAGCCCGGCACTCAGCATTCCATGCGCAATCCGCGATTTAAACATCCCTTTTTCCGCTTCCTGCTGGTTCAAATGCGCTGGGTTCAAGTCACCGGTAATCCCTGCAAACAAATACACATCCGTTTCCGTAATCGTTTTGGCAAACTCTGCGAAATCTCCCACCTGTATTTCTGCCATGGTTTTTCCTTTCACTACTTGGTCCCCCCTTCATTGTGTGTGATATTTTTTTCACTTTTCCACTATGCCTATCCAAATGCATATTGTGTGCCAATCACAGAACCAGCATATTCACTGGACTTTCTTAGTTTTAGGATCGAAAAAAAATGTCGTCTAAGACGGTCAATAAGCGACGCCCGACACTTTATTTTTGTCGCATTTCCGACGTTCCGCAAAACAACATCAAGCCAAATTGTATTTTTTCATTTTTTCATACAATGTAGACCGATGTATTCCTAAAACCTTGGCCGCCAAAGCCTTATTTCCTTTGGTACAGCGCAGCGTTTCGGCGATACATTCCCGTTCGGAAGAATAAAGCGTGTCTCTCCTGCTATCGGATAATGCTTTCGCCACGCCTTTTTCATGCGAAGATTTGAATAGACCAAGCGGCGGCAAATTCCGCGGCGTAATAACCGGGCAACTGACCGTAGCGCCCAGTTGCTCCAGCATATTAATCAATTCCCGCACATTCCCCGGCCAATTATACTCTCGCAATAACGTCAAGGTTTCCGGAGCAAACTGCTTCAAGGGGATCCCTAAATTATGACATACCCGTGGGATCAAAATATCAACGAGCTCCCCAATGTCTTCCTTGCGATCCCGCAGCGGCGGCACATGAATCGAAATTACATTCAAACGGTAATACAAATCTTCCCGGAAGGTATTTTTTTGCACCATTTCCCACAGGGGTTTATTCGTCGCCGCAATAATGCGGACATCGCAAGTCAGCGTTTTTTCACCTCCAACCCGTTCAAATTTCCGGTCTTGCATGACTCTTAGCAATTTTGCCTGCATCGCTAACGGCATATCGCCAATTTCATCTAAAAAAACGGTTCCTTCATCGGCCAACTCAAACTTTCCTTTTTTGCCGCCGCGTTTTGCTCCGGTAAACGCTCCTTCTTCATAGCCAAAA
>CAYUNV010000105.1:0-5227 GCA_964446265.1 uncultured Negativicutes bacterium
ATCCTACTATACGGAAGAGATAGAAATGTTGCGTCAACAACGGTTAATTTATGCTGCTCCTGACGGCATTGGCTTGACTCTGTTAGGTATGCGGTTTGGGAATCGTGTTTTTGCTGCTTTTTTACCGAAAAAAGACAAATAAATCCCTTGCTATCTTGACATCGACCGGAACAAGTGGTATTTTTTTAATAGGCGTTAGCACTCTATTGATGCGAGTGCTAACAAAGGAGGCGAGCAGTGTGTTAGACGAGAGAAAAAGGAAGATTTTACAGGCGATCATCGATGATTATATTTCTACAGCCGAACCGATTGGATCTCGGACCATTGCCCGTAAATACGATTTAGGAATCAGTCCGGCGACGATCCGCAATGAGATGGCTGATCTGGAATTGCTGGGTTATTTGGAGCAACCGCATACTTCCGCTGGGCGTATTCCGGCAGCAAAGGGATATCGGTTTTATGTCGACAGCTTGATGTCGACGCCGTCGATTTCTGATAATGATGTTACGTTGATTACCAATTGGTATCGGAGTCGGGCGCGCCGGATTGAAGAAGTGTTCCAGGAAACTGCAAAAATTATATCCCGTATGACGCGGAATGTTTCTTTGGTCTTAGCGCCGCAATATGCGCCGGCTGTATTTAAATATTTACAATTCATGCCGTTGGATAATCAACGTGCTATTTTGGCAATTGTTACCGACACCGGATATGTGGAAAATAAAGTACTGCCAATTCCCGAGGGCATCCGGTTTGAAGATTTACACCGGATCGCCGAACGGATTAACCGGCGGTTAGCCGGCCAAGCTTTTGGGCAGATCCGCTCATCCGTATTCAATGACATCCACCAGGATTTTGAGCATGACCATGTGATTTTTGACACGTTATTGGAAGTGCTTCGTCAAGTTGTACCTGCCAGCAAACAGGAACGGATTTATTTGGGCGGCACGTCGCAACTGTTGGCGCAGCCGGAATACCGCGATATGAAAAAAGTCAAAGAATTATTGACGATGCTGGAAGAAGAACGCCTATTGTGTGATATTTTGCATACCCAAGACACTGATGGCGTTGTGGTTACCATCGGCGGCGAAAACAAGTATTCCGGAATCCAGGATTGCAGTGTAGTGCAGTCTACCTACCGGATTGACGGACAGGTTGTGGGAACGGTTGCCGTTTTGGGGCCGACCCGGATGGAATATGGAAAGATTACTGCGGTATTGGATTTCATGCATCATCATTTTGGTGATATATTGAAACGTTATGGGGTTTGATTTTTTAACGCAAGCTGAAAATTGGGAGGCGAACGCATGAATTTGAAACAGGCAGGCAGTGGTGCAGATGTAGACGAGCGCTTAGCGGCCTTGATGACGAATGCTAATGCTGTCCGGGCGATCACGGCTGCAGTGGAAGGAACGATTGGCCCGAAAGGCTTGGATACGATGCTGGTCGATCGTTTTGGCGAAGTGGTTATTACAAATGATGGTGTAACGATTTTAGATAAAATGGATGTGAATCATCCGGCGGCAAAAATGCTGATTAATATTGCCAAGGCGCAACAGGCTGAGGTTGGTGATGGCACGACAACTGCTACAATTTTGGCTGGAGCATTGGTCACCGAAGGCGTTGCGCAGGTTTTGCGCGGCGTGCCGGTTGCCCGGGTGATTGAAGGCATCCGCTATGGTGTGAAACAGGTCTTAAGCCAGATTGAAGAACGAGGGCGCAAGGTAACTGATATTCATGATCCGATTTTGCATAATATCGCAATGATCGCCGGACGGGAATATGAGGATATTGCCGATCTGGTTGTTGAAGCGGTGCAATTGATCGGAGTGGAGAAACTTTGTGAAAGCAATTTCAAGTTGTCGGACATCGTCACGGCTGAAGAGGGTGCCGGTAATGAAGTGTTCATGGGCGTTATTGTCGATAAGGAACGCATGAACCAAGAAATGCCTGCCGAAGTTATTGAAGCAAAAGTTCTTTTGGTGGATGATGCCCTGGAACCGGAAGAAATAGAAGATGAAGCGTTAAGCACGGAAGCGGGTTTTAAACGGTATATTGAGTTTCAGGATGAGTTTAAACGCAACGTGCAAAAAATTGTTGATTTGGGAATCAATGTTGTGTTGGTCGATCGCGGCGTCCATGCGACGGCGGAAGAAATCCTCATGGATGCCGGGATCTTGGTTGTCCAGCGGGTCGCTAATAAAGATTTGCGGCGCGTGGCGGAACATGTCGGAGCCAGAATGATGAAACGGACCGGGTTGAAAAAAGACGGTGCGGATATTGAAAAATATCTTGGTTTTGCCAGCCGGGTTTATGCAGATGAAAAACTGGAGCAAATTCGTGTTCTTGGCGGCGGCGGCAAACCAATGGCGACCATTTTAGTAGGTGCTGCGACGGAAGAAGTCGTTGGTGAACGGGAACGGATCGCAAAAGATGCCGCTTCCAGTGTACAGGCAGCCGTTCGCGGCGGATATGTTGCCGGCGGTGGTGCGACAGAAATCGCTATGTCGCGGACCGTGGAAAAAATGCGCGATAATGTAAAGGGCATGGCATCCTATGGCGTGGATTGCGTCACGAATGCTTTGAAAAAACCATTGACGCAGATTGTGCAAAATGCCGGATATAATCCGCTGGAAAAAGTGGAAGAAGTGGTGAACGCTCAATTGTCCTCAGACAGTGATACATTGGGCATTGATTGCGATACCGGCGTAGTTGTTGATATGCTGGTGCAAGGTGTTGTTGATCCGGTGCCGGTTAAATATCATGCAATCCGGGCTGCCGGCGAGGTTGCGGTTGCCATTTTGCGGATTGATACCATTATCAAGAAAAAAGAAGAAGGGGCGAACGCAGCAAAAGCTGCAGCCGGGACTGATGCCGGCATGCCCGATTTTTAATATGGATGTGAGGTGAAAATAGTGGGAGAGAATAAGCAAACAGAACAGGAAAACAGGAAACAGGAAGAGCAGAAGTCAGGAGTTGAGTCAACTGGCGCAGAGGGTTGCATCGAAAGCGGCGATCCAACTGTAGAAAAATTGATGGCTGAAGTCGAAGAAAAACAGACTTCATTAGAAGAAATGACCAATCGTTACCAACGGTTGCAGGCTGATTTTGATAATTTTCGCCGGCGGACCCGTCAAGAGAAAGAAGAATTATCGGCGGTTGTCGCTCAGGATTTGATATTGCAGATCCTGCCGGTTATTGATAATCTGGAACGGGCATTAGACGGCAAAAGCCAACAGGATGTGCAAGCGATTATTGCCGGTGTTGAAATGATTTATCGTCAGATGGTAGGCTTATTAGCTAAAAATGGTTTAGAGACGATTGAAGCCGTTGGGAACCAATTTAATCCCGAACAACACCAGGCTGTAATGCGGGAAGAAGATCCCAATCAACCAGAGGGTATGATCATAGAAGAACTGCAAAAAGGGTACCGGGTCCGGGATAAAGTGATCCGTCCCAGCATGGTCAAAGTAGTAGGATAATTAACAAACCAGAAATTGCTTTTAACGGTAAAATCAGTAACCATATAAAAGGAGGAAAAAAGTATGTCAAAAGTAATTGGTATAGACCTTGGAACTACAAACTCGGTTGTTGCTGTTATGGAAGGCGGCGAACCGGTTGTTATCCCGAACGCGGAAGGAAGTCGTCTGACTCCGTCTGTTGTCGGCTTTTCCAAAACAGGGGAACGTCTTGTCGGCCAGTTGGCCAAACGCCAGGCTGTGTCGAACCCGGATCGTACGATCAGTTCGATCAAACGGCATATGGGTACGGATTATAAGGTGAAGATTGATGAGAAAGCCTATAATCCGCAGGAAATTTCGGCAATGATTTTGCAAAAATTGAAGCAAGATGCGGAGGCTTATCTGGGTGAGAAGGTTACGCAAGCGGTTATTACCGTTCCTGCCTATTTCACGGACAGCCAACGTCAAGCAACAAAAGATGCCGGAACGATTGCCGGCCTGGAAGTGTTGCGGATTATCAACGAGCCGACAGCTGCATCCTTGGCGTACGGCATGGACAAAGGCGAAGATCATACGATCCTTGTTTTTGACTTGGGCGGCGGTACATTTGACGTATCCATCCTCGAACTCGGCGATGGCGTATTTGAGGTAAAAGCAACCAACGGGAATAACCGCCTGGGCGGCGATGATTTCGATGAGCGGGTCAAAAAATGGCTGATCGACGAATTTAAAAAGCAGCAGGGGATTGATCTTTCCAACGATCGCATGGCTCAGCAACGGCTGTTAGAAGCGGCTGAAAAAGCAAAAATCGAGTTATCCGGTGTATTGAGCACCAATATTAATTTACCGTTTATTACTGCCGACCAAACGGGTCCGAAGCACATGGATTTGAATCTGACCCGGGCAAAATTCGATGAACTTACTTCAGATTTGGTAGAGGCAACGATGGGGCCAACCCGTCAAGCGATGAGCGATGCCGGGTTATCACCGAAAAATATTGACAAAGTAATTCTGGTTGGCGGCTCCACCCGTATTCCAGCCGTGCAGGAAGCAATTAAAACCTTTTTCGGCAAAGAGCCGCATCGCGGCGTAAATCCGGATGAGTGCGTCGCTGTTGGCGCCGCGATCCAGGCCGGTGTATTAGTCGGTGAAGTAAAAGACGTTCTTCTGTTGGATGTTACTCCGCTGTCTCTTGGCATTGAAACCATGGGCGGTGTGTTCACCAAGATTATTGAACGCAATACAACGATCCCTACTTCGAAAAGCCAAACATTCTCTACTGCAGCCGATAACCAACCTTCTGTAGATATCCATGTGCTGCAAGGGGAACGGGAAATGGCTTCCTACAATAAAACCCTTGGCCGGTTTGAATTATCAGGAATTCCTCCGGCTCCCCGGGGAGTGCCGCGCATTGAGGTTACATTTGATATTGATGCGAACGGGATTGTCCATGTTTCCGCGAAGGATCTCGGAACCGGTAAAGAACAAAAAATCACGATCACTTCTTCCGGCGGCTTGAATAAAGACGATATTGACCGGATGGTAAAAGATGCGGAGGCGCATGCGGCGGAAGATAAAAAACGGCGTGAAGAAGTAGAAGTTCGCAATAATGCTGACTCGCTTGCTTATAATGCGGAAAAAACCATTAAAGACGCCGGCGACAAAGCTGACAAAGAATTGGTTGCCAAAGTCCAAGCAGCTGTTGATAAATTAAAAGAAACCTTAAAAGGAACCGATATCGAAAAGATTAAAGCGGACACGGAAGAATT
>CAYUNV010000105.1:5237-10768 GCA_964446265.1 uncultured Negativicutes bacterium
ACGAAACCGTTGTATGAACTGTCGTCGGCGATGTACAGCCAAGCAGATGCTGCTGCTGCCGGACAACCGGGCGGACAAGCTGCCGGCGCCGGAGCTCCTCCGAAAGATGAAAAAGTAGTAGATGCCGAGTACAAAGTTGTAGACGACGAAAAGAAATAAATGTAGACTTATTTACGCGAAAACGTTATATTGAATGAAGTTTAAAAGCATAGGCATAACTTGGAAGGGGTGCAACCCCTTCCAAGTTATGCCTATGCATGGTGGTAAGAATGGAGGCCTAAAACAGAGGCTCGAAAAAATGATTTTGGATGGTGTAACGAGTGAGTAAACGTGACTATTATGAAGTGCTGGGCGTTGAGCGGTCAGCGTCGGAAGATGAAATAAAAAAAGCATTTCGCAAGGCGGCCCGAAAGTACCATCCCGACGTGAACCGCGATAACCAAAAAGAAGCGGAAGAAAAATTTAAAGAAGTAAATGAAGCATATGAGATCCTGTCTAATCCAGAACGGCGTGCCCAATATGACCAATTTGGCCATGCCGCGTTTGAGGCTGGGCAGGGGGCCGGCGGGTTTGGCGGCGCAGGCGGCTTTAACGATATTTTTGATATGTTTTTTGGCCAGTCGGGATTTGGCGGCTTTGGCCGTCGTCCGCCCGGACCCGAAAAGGGCGCAGACTTGCGTTATGACATGGAGATTACCTTTGAACAAGCTGCGTTTGGCATGGAGACGGAAATAGAAGTTCCCCGCACGGAAAATTGCTCTGTTTGTGATGGTTCCGGAGCAAGCCCGGGGACCCATGCCCAGACCTGTCCTCAATGCCAGGGAACCGGTCAGGTGCAAGTGGCCCAGAATACGCCGTTTGGCCGGATGGTCAATGTTGTAACTTGTGATCGCTGCCGGGGCGAAGGAAAAATTATTCAATCGCCTTGTAAAGAATGCCATGGCCGGGGAAAAACCCGAATTCGTCGAAAAATCAAGATTAAGATCCCGGCAGGGGTGGACAATGGGGCCCGATTGCGAGTCAGCCATGAAGGGGAAGCCGGTATGCGCGGTGGTCCACCCGGAGATCTCTATGTTTATTTATTTGTAAAATCACATAAGTTGTTTGTTCGCGAAGGGAACGATGTGATTTGCGATGTGCCGATCAGCATTGTTCAAGCGACGATTGGTGATGAAATCGAAGTACCTACTCTGGACGGCAAAGTAAAGTTGCGGATACCGGAAGGCACACAAACTGGAACGATTTTCCGAATAAAGGAAAAAGGGATTCCGTATTTAAAAGGACATGGCCGCGGCGATCAACACGTCCGTGTTAAGGTTGTTACGCCGAAAAAATTAACGGAACGGCAACGAGAGTTAATGGTGGAGTTTGGCCGTATTGGCGGCGTCGATGTGAACCCGGAACAAAAAGGTTTTTTTAAAAAGGTAAAAGAATTTTTGGGATGAAGTGATTTTACAAATGAGGAGCGGTTGTGATGAAGTGGGCTGAGATTAGTGTCCAGACTACCCAAGAGGCCACGGAGGCGGTGGCCAACATCTTTCATGATCTGGGAACGAGCGGAGTGGTCATTGAAGATCCTGAACTGATTAATTCCTATCGGCACTCCGGAACCTGGGATTATTGCGGGATTCCCGAAGATGACACAGGTGTGGTAACGGTCACTGCGTATTTGCCCGTAGACAACCGTTTGCATGAAAGTTTACGGTTGTTTGAACAGCGGCTGAATGAACTTTCTTTGCATAATATTGATAAAGGGACTGGAATAATCCGTTGGCGCGAAGTCCATGAAGAGGATTGGTCTTCGGCTTGGAAACAATTTTTCCATCCGGTAAAAATTGGCGAACGGGTGGTTATTAAACCGTCTTGGGAAGATTACCAACCGGCGGAAGGAGAAATTATTATCGAGTTGGATCCGGGAATGGCGTTTGGCACCGGAACCCATCATACAACGCAACTGTGTATCCAGTGCTTGGAAGAAATCTTGTCTCCCGGCTGCACGGTTTTTGATATTGGGACCGGATCGGGCATTCTGGCTATTGCTGCGGCAAAACTAGGAGCGAAAGATGTACGGGCGGTTGATTTGGATCCTGTGGCGGTTAAAATTGCCGGCGAGAATGTTTGTTTGAACGGCGTGCAAGAACAAGTTACGCTTTCGGAAGGTGATTTGTTAACCGGAATTGCCGGCACTGATAAGGCGGATCTGATTGTTGCCAATATTATTGCTGATGTCATTATCCGTATGGCGCCTGATCTGCCGACCCGTCTTAAAGATGAAGGGGCAGTCATTGCCAGTGGCATTATTACCACTCGTCTCAGTGATGTGATTGCCGCTTTAGGCCAAGTCGGCTTGGAAGTTGAAAAAATTGTAGAAGAAGGTACCTGGGCAGCTGTGATAGCTCGCCGGGGGGGAATGTAAATTGGCGCGTTTTTTTATTGAGGGCAAAATAACGGCCCAAATGGCGTTGTCCGGCGAAAATGCGCATCATGCACGCAATGTATTGCGGTTGCAGCCGGGAGAAGAAGTGATTGTAGTTGATTCGGAGGGAACCGCCGGCCGCGCCGAGGTGGGAAAAAGCAGTTTGACGGAAATTCCATTAACGTTAATTGAACAAATTGATGATCATAGCGAACCGCCGATTACCGTATACCTTGCCCAAGGATTGGCTAAAGGCGATAAGATGGATTATATTGTGCAAAAAGCGGTGGAATTGGGGGCCGGTAAAATTATTCCTCTCGCAGCGGAACGCAGTATCGTCCGGTATGATGCGGCTAAACAAGCGAACCGGCGGGAACGCTGGCAAAAAATTGCCTTGGAAGCAGCCAAGCAGTGCGGCCGTCTGACGGTTCCGGAAGTAACAGGTTTTCACGATGTGAAAGGGCTGTTAGCGGAATACGGATACGACAGCTTGATTGTTATGCTGTATGAAGGCGAGAAAAAAAACGGTTTAAAAGCATTGTTGAAAAATTGTCACGCACGGACTATTTTGCTCCTGATTGGACCGGAAGGCGGATTTAGTGACGGAGAAGCGGCTCTTTGCCGCCAAAACGGAGTTCAGACGGTATCGATTGGCCCTAGGATATTGCGTACGGAAACAGCGGCATTAGCTGCACTGTCGGTCGTGATGTATGAATGCGGCGATTTGGGGGGATATTAGTGCAGCGCGTGGCTTTTGTCACCTTAGGGTGTAAAGTGAACCAATTTGAAACGGAAGTCGTGGAAGGGTTGTTTCAGGAACGAGGGTATACCATTGTTGATTTTTCTGCAATTGCCGAAGTATACGTGATTAATACGTGTTCAGTGACTCATTTAGGAGAAAAAAAATCGCGTCAGTTGATACGCCGGGCGGTTCGTACAAATCCGGATGCTATTGTGGTAGTGACGGGTTGTTATGCGCAAGTTTCCGCGCAGGAAATCGCTGCGATTGAAGGCGTGGATATTGTTATTGGAACACAGGAGCGAAACCGGATTGTAGATGCTGTGGAGGAGTTCTCCGATTTGCGGCAGCAACGGAATTTGGTTACCGATATTATGAAGGCGGATCATTTTGAAGATATTCCTCTTTTAACAACGCCTGACCGGACCAGAGCCTTTTTGAAAATTCAAGAGGGCTGCGATAATTTTTGTTCCTATTGTATTATTCCTTATGCTCGTGGTCCGCTGCGGTCAAGGCCGTTAGTCAGCGTCAGGCAAGAGGCGGAAAAATTAATCCGGGCCGGATTTAAAGAAATTGTATTAACCGGCATTCACTTGGGTTCGTATGGACGTGATTTAGATGGCCACACTACTTTGGCGGATGCAGTACGGTCTATATTGTCATTCGCCGGTTCGTTCCGGCTTCGGTTAGGTTCTGTTGAATCACTCGAAATATCAGATGAGCTGGTTCATCTTTTTCAGACGGAAACGCGCCTGTGCAAACACCTGCATTTGCCGTTGCAGGCCGGTGATGACTTGATTTTAGAGGCCATGAACCGTCACTATACAACGGAGGAGTATCGCGCCCTCATTTGCCGCATAGAACGCGAAATTCCTGACATTGCTATTTCAACGGATATTATTGTTGGTTTTCCGGGCGAAACGGACACAATGCACGAAAATGCACTGCGGTTTGTGGATAGTATGAATTTTTCCCGCATGCATATTTTTCCTTATTCGCGGCGACAAGGAACACCTGCTGCGTCGCTTCCCCCTCAGGTGCCGGAAACGGTAAAAAAACGGCGTTTATTGGCAATGCAGCAATTGGCGGAGCGTAAGTCAAGAGAATTTGCCGCGCGTTTTATTGGCAAGCGGGTTGAGGTATTGGTTGAGACGTTGTCGGCGGATGGCGCCGAGGGTTTGACGGAGCAATATTTGCGGGTTTATATTCCAAATTGCCAACTAGAAACGGGGTGCACGGTGACGGTCATACCAGATGATTTTTTTCAAGACGGATTACGAGGAGTTTGTATATAAATTATCGCAGTTTGTCTGTTTGTCAGCAGGATATTGGCAAAAAAAACAGAATGCTATTTCAATAGGATCATGTTTATAAATGTTATACTTTCTGGTATACCGGAGAAAGGGGCGTACTTGTGCAAAACGATTGCATATTTTGTAAAATTGCTGCAAAAGAATTTTCAACGGAAGTAATTTATGAGGATGACCATGTATTTGCCTTTCCGGATATAAATCCAATGGCCCCGGTTCACATATTGGTTATTCCTAAACGTCATTTTGACAGTCTCCTTGCGGTTAAACCGGAAGAAATAGCTGTGGTCTCACAAGTAATGGCGGCGATTCCGGCAATTGCTGAAAAGGCTGGCATAGCCAAGGATGGCTTCCGGATTGTTATTAATACGGGAGTCGATGGCGGACAGACCGTAAATCATTTACATTGGCATCTTTTAGGTGGCCGGACAATGACTTGGCCGCCCGGCTAATATTGACAAGGCTTCTTCTTATCGTGTATAATGTTTAAGTATATGTAGCAGTAATGTGCTTCCCCAAAGGTCTATGTGTGGAGGGAGGGATATCAGATGTCAGAAGTTAAAGTAGGTAAAAATGAAACGATTGATAGCGCACTCCGCAGATTCAAACGTACATGTCAAAAAGCCGGCGTTCTCTCTGAAGTTAGAAAACGCGAGCATTATGAAAAACCCAGCGTAAAACGCAAGAAAAAGTCCGAAGCGGCACGTAAACGCAAGTTTTAGTCACTATCGGAGGTAATGTCAATGTCTCTTAAAGAACGATTAATGGCCGATATGAAAGAGGCCATGAAAGCGAAGGAAGCCGGCAAGCTTCGGCTTTCCGTTATTCGAATGGTTCGTGCTAGTATAAAAAACGGTGAGATTGACCGGAAAAAAGATTTCGAAGATGATGAGGTCTTGGACATATTGGCGAAAGAGGTCAAAATGCGCCGTGATTCGATGGAAGATTTCCGTAAAGGGAATCGTCCGGATCTCGTAGAGCAGTTGGAACGAGAAATCAGTATTCTTAAGGGATATCTTCCGGAACAGCTTACTGAGGAAGCCATTCGGGATCTCGTCACGCAGGC
>CAYUNV010000106.1:0-10469 GCA_964446265.1 uncultured Negativicutes bacterium
GCCGAAGAAATCAATGAACGGTTGCTGGAACTGCAAAATGAAATGCTAGAGCTTACGGAACTTCATGCCAAAGCCGGTGCCGACAGCACCAAGTACGATCAAGACTACGAACGCTTGGCGAGCGAGATTCAGCAGCTTCGGTTTCAAAAGCAGAACCTGCAGGGCCATAATTCAGAACGGCTGCTGAAAAGGACCGTTACCACAGAGATGCTGGAATTTCTGGAGAATCAGTCTTTTCTGATCTTGAAATATGATGACAGCTTGGTGCGGAAATAT
This sequence comes from uncultured Negativicutes bacterium, assembly GCA_964446265.1. Lineage (GTDB taxonomy): Bacteria > Bacillota > Negativicutes > CTSoil-072 > CTSoil-072 > CTSoil-072. Next base: position 277 of record CAYUNV010000106.1, read on the forward strand.
GTTGAGAATGTCAAGGTTTCCGAGGACAAGGTGACTGTTGAGTTTAAGTCGGGTGTGGAAACGGAGGTCGCCAGATAGTCCGTTGGATTAGTAGTCGGTTGGGAAACGCGAGTTTTCCTGGCCGATTTTTTCTGTTTTTCCAAGAAAAAGGTAATTGTATCCGACTATTGTTTTGACTTTCTTGCATACTATTGATAAAATTATATGCAAGAAAGTCAAGGAAGAGCGGAATTAGAACGAGGTGACAGCAATGAATTATGCTGAGCAAATAATGGATTTGGCAAAAACGAATAATGGCGTGGTTACATCGGCGCAGGTTACTCAAGCGGGCATTAATCGTTACTACTTAAAGATGCTTGCGGATCAAGGCTTGTTGGAACGCTCGGAACGAGGGGTATATATCCTTCCCACAACGTTTGACGATGAAATGTTCAATCTCCAAAGCCGTTATAAGAAGGGGATATTTTCTCACGCAACAGCACTCTTTTTGTTGGATTTGACCGACCGGACGCCGATCAAGTATTCCATGACGTTTCCGCTGCAATATAACATTTCGGCGCTTAAGACGGAAAACGTAAAATGCTACCGGGTCAAAGATGATCTTTATGAACTTGGCGTTATCGCTGGGAAAACGCCGGGTGGCAATACTGTAAGGCTATACAATGCTGAAAGAACGCTGTGCGATACTTTAAAAGGCCGAAGCAATGTGGAGATTCAGATTGTGACAGAGGCATTTAAACGTTACGCTAAGTTGGACAAGAAAGATATTCCCCAGTTATCAGAATATGCGAAACTAATGAGGGTGGAAAAGAAACTTCGCTCGTATCTGGAGGTATTGCTGTGAAAAATGCGATGCAGTTAAAGGCGATCATTAAGAATATGGCGAAAAGTAAAAATATCTCAGCACAAATCGTTCTGCAAAATTTCATGCTCGAACGACTGCTAGAACGGATTTCGGTATCTTCCTATCACGAGAATTTTATTCTTAAAGGCGGATTTTTGATCGCTGCGCTGGTAGGACTTGATACACGGGCGACCATGGATATGGATGCCACAGTAAAAAGGATGCCGGTCAACGCTGATACGATAATGAAGATGTTTGAGGAAATTTGCGCGATTGAGATCGATGATGATGTGACTTTTGCCGTCAAGCGTATTGAAGAAATCAGGGAAAGCGATGAATATACAGGTTTTCGTTTGACTTTGGAAGCGTTGTATCAACCGATGGCGATACCGCTGAAAATTGATATTACCACCGGGGATAAAATTACGCCGAAGGAAATTGTCTATGAGTTCCGGTTGATGCTTGAGCAGCGGAGCATTAAAGTATTGGCGTATAACTTGGAAACCATTCTGGCTGAAAAACTGGAAACCATCATTTCAAGAGGTGACCAGAATACCCGCCCCAGGGATTATTATGATGTTTTTATCATTCGCCAGCTGCAATGGAACAATGTTGATTCCATTACCTTAAAAGATGCGCTTAAGGCAACGGCGGAGAAACGAGATACATCGGCTGTGATGCAGCGATATGCTGGGATTATAGCAACCGTTGAAAATAGCGAAACGATGAAAAAGCATTGGTTGGATTATCAGGCGCAATTTGATTATGCTCGCGATATTCAGTATGCGGATGTATGCCGGACGATCAAAGAAATACTGGATGGGATTGTTGATTAATATGTGATACTAATATCCTATAACAAGGGGTGTGATGTAAATGAATGATGTCGATATTTTAAAATGCATAGCAGAAAATTTAGCAGAGAGAAAATCCACGGCCGCATTAAATAATTACAAAGTTCTTTGTAGCAATATAGATTATGTTAATAAAACATTTGAATTTGAATTACTGCATTTAAGAGCAATGCAAAGAGAAGTTTCCGAAAGCTTAAAAAATGATTCAGTTTTAAATGCTGATTTTCTAGATGCCAATAAGGCGTTGTATCATTTTCGGAGTATTATCCCTAGGATTTTATTAAATGATATTAATATTCATGAAAAACTCTTGCTTAACACTATGCCGGATGATAGAAGAAATATCAAAATTGAAAATGTGGGCGAGTTAAGCAGGTCGTTTGTGGATTATAGTGATTTAGCAACGTCGGCCCGACAGTATATCGATAGTTTGGTATCTGACGTATATCAGTTAATTATGCTTGATTCTAAATCTTTAAACTATCATGTATTGGTGTCTCTTAACAGTTTTAATAAATATGCGACTAAATCTATAAAAGAAGGGTTGTACAATAAAGACATTAAGAACATTCTTGCGGAATTTGAAAAATTGTCGTATAAGCAATGGAAGAATTCAGCTATTACCCAATGCAATCATCAAACTTTTGGCGAAAAAGTAGATTTTATATTTAATCAATTAAATATTGTGGGCGAAGATGAATTTAAAGAAGAGATAAAAAATCTTTTTAAGTTTTCATCTGAGTTTGCGCATATAGGCTATATATCAACATTTTTTTCTTCTACCTATGAGCGTGAAGTTATTTTCGGGGATGATATTGGTCCTTACTTACCAAGCACAGAAAATTATAGTGAACTTAAATATCAAATATTAGAAACAGCAATGAAGTTTTTTTGCGTTGCTTACGTTCCAGCGCTTATTTTTTGCTACAAAAAAATATTTATAGAGACTACTTTCAAAGAGTTGGAAGTGAAATTAACGAATCGTATTGAAGATGTTAGAAGAAGACTGCAGACTAGAAATAACAAGTATTACTTTTTCATTGTTAAGGACTTAATAGGGTCTGAATCTACACTACCTTTAAAATGCATGTGTGGTGCAACCAGAATGTGGGAAGCGCCGCATAATATGAATAAGCTATTCTGTGAAAATTGCGGAAGCGTTTTTAGCCTTTTAGAAGTAGATAAAGGCGCAGGGTATATTATAACAAGTGCGGGACCGGTAAAGCCAATAGGTGCCGATATACCAGAATTTCACGAGTTGCCTTATGCAGATCAGCAAAAAATACTTGAGCAATGCAAGAAGATTGAAAAGAAATCCGATGAGAAATAAATACATGCTCGAAGCAATGATGGCTGGGCGGTATAGCTTTTCGGTTAAGGGGCAATAGGAGTAAGTAAAATATCGATTGTTGTGAGGACAGGGGGAGTCAGGAATATGTCAATGATTAGTAGAAGGATTGGGCAAAATATAATTTGCCAGAATACTGATGAAAGGACAGATGAATGGCTTTTTCCAAGCGATATCACCCAGTCTTGGTGTAATCCTGTAGCGTTTATTCAAGAAAACGCCGAAAATGGAACTGGCGGTCTACGGACAGCGCAACTAGGTGCAATCTTTGCTATAAAATCGCATTGGACAGTATCGAATGCGCCTGCAACAATTGTAATGCCTACTGGAACCGGGAAGACCGAAACAATGATCGCAACGATAATATCAGAACAGTGCAAAAAGACGTTAATAGTAGTTCCAAGCAAATTATTAAGAGAACAAACTGTCAAAAAGTGTGCTTCATTAGGAGTGCTTCGAAAGATAGGCGTTATTCCTTCGAATCTGATGAGTCCGTCAGTTGGCTGCTTACAAACAACACCGTCAGATATTAATGAATTAGGTGCCATAATAGAACAATCAAATATTTTGGTGGCAACAGTTTCTCTGTTAAAGAATTTTGATGATAAATATATTGATCTTATAGTGCAACAGTGTTCGTCAATTATAATTGATGAAGCACATCATATTGCAGCAGGTACATGGAGCGATCTCAAAAGCAATTTTACTAAGGCTAAGTGCTTACAGTTTACGGCTACTCCTTTTAGGAATGATGGAAAGAAAATAGACGGCAAGATAATTTATAATTTCCCATTAAGCCACGCACAGGCTCAGAATTACTTTCAGCCGATTAATTTTCTTCCTATCTATGAATTTGATGAGGAAAAATCGGATCAGGTTGTTGCCAAGCATGCTGTAGATATTCTTAAAAAAGATATCCAAAATAGTCTGCCTCACATTATTTTAGTCAGAGCGAAGAGCAAAGAACGAGCAAGATTTTTGTTTGAGGAAATCTATAATAAAAAATATGCCAAATATAAGCCGGTTTTAATAATAAGTGGTATGGGAGAAAGAAATAAAAAAGAAGCTTTACGGCAAATTGAATCATTGGATTCAAGAATATTGGTATGTGTCGATATGTTTGGTGAAGGGATCGATATACCAAATTTAAAGATTGCCGCTATCCATGACAAGTATAAATCTCTGCCAATAACACTGCAATTCATTGGTAGATTTGCTCGAACGCAAACGGGGCTAGGAAATGCGACTGTAATCGCCAATATTGCAAATGAAGAAGTCGGAGAAGCATTAAACGAGCTTTACTCGCAAGACTCAGATTGGAACGAGCTGTTACATATAATGTCTGATAAAGCGATTGGTAGAGAGCTATCATTACAAGAATTATCCCAGGGGTTTAAAGGAACCGGTGTCGATGGTATTAGAATAAATCAAATCATTCCCAAGGTAAGCATGATTCCGTTTAAAACAAGCAGCAAAAAATGGAATTGGGGGAATTGGACTCAGGTATTTGACGAGGACAAGTGCCGTTACTATGTGAACGAAGAAAAAAAGCTGCTTGTCATTATTGAAATGACAGATAGTAAAGTTGACTGGACTCATTACAAAGATGTTAATAATATTAATTGGAATTTGCATCTTTTATATTGGAATGAACAAAAAAAGATGTTCTTTATTAATTCTACAGAGAAAACCATTGCGAATAGTATTGCCGAAAAGGTGTTTGACAATTTTCAAAGAGTCTCGGGCGAAGAAGTATTTCGGTGCCTATATGGGATAAATCGGCTTATGTTTGCTACAGTAGGACTTAATTCAGCAATTGATGGACCTATAAGGTATAAAATGTTTGCTGGAATAGATATTTCTCAAGGTCTATCTGAAGCGCAAAAGGAAAATTGCATTAAGTCAAATTTGTTTGGGGTCGGTTATAACGGATCTGGAAAAGTGAGTATTGGTTGTTCTTATAAAGGTACCATTTGGTCAAAGTGGGTTGAGACAATAGATTACTGGGTTGAATGGTGCAATGGGATTGCAGACAAAATATTGAACCCGGAAATAGATGTTTCAGATATATTAGAAGGTGCATTAGTTCCTGTTATTATTGACCAGCGGCCTAAGGTTGTGCCATATAAAATTAGCTGGCCAATAGAATTGGAATTGAGAAACGAAGATACTATTGGGATTGAATTGCCATTAATAACGATGCCGATTTATACGGTTGATATTGGGTTAACCAATAATGATGAAGATGGGCCGCTTTCTTTTTATGTAGGAAATGCTGAATTTAGAGAAGAGTTCGAGTTGGTAATTGAAAAAAACAAGCATTTCTTTAGAAAAACAAAAAGTGCTAATGCAATGATTGTCTTGGGGAAAAACAGAAGTATGTCCATGGTTGATTTCTTTAATGAATATCCACCAACGATTAAGTTTGTTGATCAATCCACTCTCGAGGGTAATTTGCTTGTAAGTATTAGGTCGAGTATTGCTACGTATAAAAGGAATAATATCATTAAGTGGGACTGGACCGATGTTGATATTCGTAAAGAGTCGCAAGGAGATAATAAGGAAGCTGATAGCATACAGTATAAAGTCATTGATTTTTTAAAAAGTGGTACTGACTACAGTGTTATTTTTGATGACGACAATTCCGGTGAAATTGCAGATGTTGTCACTATTACGGAAAAAGATGAGTTTATTATATTCGGCTTTTATCACTGCAAGTACGCACATGGCGATAAACCGGGCGCACGATTGAGTGATCTGTATGAAGTATGTGGACAAGCAGAGAAATCGGTTGCTTGGATGCAGGATACGCGAGAGATCATTGACAGAATGATGAAACGTGAAAATCAAAGATTGCGGAGTGGAAGATCATCTAGATTTGAAAAAGGTGATATGAAAAAATTAAAAGAGCTGAAAAATAAAATGAGGGTTTATCCTTCAAAAGCGGAAGTATACATAGTTCAACCAGGCGTTGATTCAGAGGCAATTTCAGAAGGCATGGAGCGCTTATTATGCGGTTCATCTGGATATTTAATGGAGACATATAGTATACCGTTGAAAATCATATGCAGTTGACCGTAATGTTTTACGGGGAAGAGGTGATTATTGATGAAAGCATACCAAATAAAAATTGAGCTCATAGATTCAGAACCGTTGATATGGCGAAGAGTTATCGTTCCGGCAGAGATAACTTTTAAACGGATGCACGACACAATCCAGTTCGCAATGGGGTGGTGGGATTCTCATCTTTATGAATTTGACTTTCCGGAAGAAAAACTTCGAATAACCTGCGACGATGAATTGTTCGATGAATGGAAATACTATTCTGCGAAGTATAAAACGATAAAACCGACTAAGAAAGAGGATCCGCTTGGTATTATCGGAAGAATGCTTGAAACGAAATTGAAGAAATCGCAAAATACCAAAATTGATAAGTACCTTGCGAAACATACGGCTTTTGAATATGTTTACGATTTTGGAGATCACTGGCAACATCAAATTCAACTCGAGCGTGTTATAGATGATTATATATTTGGGTATCCTCAGGTACTGGAAGGTGAAGTTGCGTGTCCGCCTGAAGACGTAGGTGGCATTGGCGGATATGAAGAATTTCTTAAAGCTTGGGATAACCCTAAACACCCTGAGCATGATTCGGTGCGTGAGTGGGGCAAAGGAATGAATTACCAGCCATTTAATATCGCTGATACGAATGAGTTAATGAAGGATTGCCTTAAATTAAAAAAGGCTTGATGCAAGTGTTCAATTGGCAATGATATCCGCAACAGTCAAGACGCTTCAAGTTGCTGTTAAGGCAATAATACAAAGTTTACAATTACTAACACGGAGTATCGATTGATAACTTTCGGCACACGTCGAGTGCGTGGCGGTGATAGAACGGCAAAAGGCTTGAAATATAAGGTTTTGATAGTTTTGAATAAATTTGATACGTAAGTTTTATGTTCGCCTAGACGTGATGTTTAGGCGAATTTTTTGTTCGGGGGTCGACCCCCGAACAGAAAGTTATACTTTTATACGAAAATACGAGGGGTTTTGCAAAAAGGCATAGAAAGAATCTAATTGTGCTGGAGGCGTAATGATGTCACGACACAAAAAAATGAGCAAGATTATTAAATATACGTTGTTGCTGATATTCTAACTGAGGGGTGGTTGGCATGGGGACCATAAAGAGGATGCCTAACAAAGAAATCACGAGAATGTGTCGCTATATCAGTGGCCTGCTTTACTATTACGGAGTGATGAAAATTGATGAACTGCATCAGTGCGTTCAACTGCTTTTTGACTGCTCGCAAGATTTGACAAAGTTTCGAGCGCAATTGAAACGAAAATCGCTAGATGATTCGACGGACGAGGCGATGTTTGAAGTGGTGGGCGATGAAATTCACCATTTGGATGTCGAGGATCCTGAATGGGTTTGGCGCGAACAGTCGAGACGGCCCGATTATGATTTTTGGCTGGTTAGTGAAAAAGTGGCTATGTTAGCTGGTGGCGAGGATGAGGAATTTTTGCTCGGACCGAAAGAACAAAAATTTTGCGACTGGCTGCGGAATAAAGGCATAAAAGAGAAAGATTTTGCCGTGGCCACTGTCCTGGACATGCAGTCAGCGATTCGTAACGGAGCAAGAATTACGGACCTTGTTAAAGACTTACAAGACGAGATTGGCATCGACTCCTTTAACGAACTTCAGGAGTTGGTGCAGCATTTGCAGGAACTCAATAATCATACCCGCCAATGGATATTGAAGGGGTGGACGCCACAGGAAGTATTCGAGAAGTATGAGAAACCGGTTTTAGGACCTCTGCCACAGGACCTGTTTGTTTTTCCGGACAAAGCAACGCCGACGATAGGCCGCAATGAACCTTGCATCTGTGGCAGTGGAAAAAAGTACAAAAAGTGTTGCCTGCAAAAACAGCATTGAAGCCAGTTGTTTCAAAAGCCATCACAGAAGGCCATGAAGAAAATGTACGCCATTATGGTCAGCGTTTTTGAAATCAATTAAATAATATGATCTGGAGGCGATAGCATGACTTGTAATGAACAGCATTTGGTAACGGCAATGAAACTGTGCGCCGATGCGCATCAAGGACAGACGGATAAAGCAGGAAATCCGTATATTCTTCATCCGTTAAAGGTTGCAGCAACCGGAAAAAATCTTAATCAAGTTGTGCTTGGCTTTCTGCATGATGTTGTTGAGGACACAGCATATACACTTTTGAATATTGTAGAACAGGGTTTTCCGGAATTTATAGTGCAGGCGTTGGATGCTATTTCCAAACGAGAAAACGAGACTCGTGAGGAATATCTGTATCGTGTAGCGCAAAATGAACTTGCGACAATCGTTAAACAATATGATCTAAATGATAATTCTGATCCGGATCGCTTGGCGTTGTTGGAAAAAGATCAGTCGGAAAAGCTTATTCAAAAATATAAAGAAGCTAGAAACATTCTTGCTAGTTACATCGCTGATCGACAAATAAAATGATTAGGGAAAATCTTTGCATAGAAAAAGATTTGACATGAATTTCGTAAAAGGGAAGATGGGTGCAAGGATGGAAGCGCAAGGCGAAGAATTGTCAACATAATAAAGTTGTACCGGAAACTTGTTGAATGAATCCACGCAGGCAAACGAAAAACTTCGGAGTTCTGCTTTGTGAAGTTTTGTCAATCTGGGGCCATATCCGGACACCTTGCCAAGTTGTTTTATCAACTATACTCTTTGTCCTTTATAAAAAACAATATTGAATACGAAATTTGTTTTGCAATGAAATTTTAGACTACAATTAAAAGCAGAAGGTGAAAGCAAGATGAAAAAGGGAAGAATGCGACTTAAAATTAGTGATGATCAATTTGTGGAAATACCTAAAATAGAGATCCACGAAATGGAATGTGATGGCTGTTATGGTTATTATACAGAGTACGGCTGTCGTGTAGCGGTTAACAATAAGGGGAAATACATATTAACTTGCATTGAAGAACAAAAAGAAGCAGAAATGGAAGATGAAGCATTAGACTATTATTTTGGCCAAATTGTTCAGCGTATGTATTTTGTGCTTAGTCAATGTGCGGAAGTTCCGGGCAATGCAAATGAACATGTATTTTTTAAATTTTAGAAGTGAATGATGCTACAAATAACGGGTTTGATTTCTGCAATACTATATATAGGAGTGACGAAAAAATGAAAAACATTGAAATGACTGTTGTTGGTGATAAACTGACGATCACGGTTGACCTATCACAGAGGTTCGGAAAATCAAGTAGCGGCAAAAGTACGATCATTGCCAGTACAGAGGGCAATCAATCGGTACCAGGACGAGAAGATATTAAGATTGGTTTGAATATTTATACGAAATAAAATCAAGCAGTAATAAGCCTTCGACTTCGAATGTAACAATTTGATGTTATTGCTTCTGGAAGTAAAAAAGAGGAGACGGTGCCACCTGACACTGTCTCCTCTTTTTTGTCATGACATATCGCTTTTGGGATTAGGCCCAGCGGCGGGCGGCGCAGTAATTCAGCATTTGCCCGTACGTATCGAAGTAGCGTCCGGTACCGCGATGCTCGATGCACCAGAGTTTTCCCCAATCGGGATGTTTGCAGCGCATAATAATCGCCGCTATATTCTTGCTTTGTGGCAGGACTTGGATGACTTCAAAGTTCTCCAAATCCAGTCCGTTCCATAGATACTTTTCCTGCTCTTGGTTGACTTCCATTTTGCTCACCTCCTTGTCTTTTTCTGAATATCACATGGATTTTTATCGTAAAGCTGCAATTCGGAACATCCTCCAAACCCGCTAAAATAAAAGACTTTTAGGCTTTGTCGCAGGTTATCGCAGGTAAAATAGGTCATCTCTTACGAGAAGCGATTTTTAAAACAACCCTTTTTTCCTGCGACAACCTGCGACAAGGTGTGTTTTAGAGAAATTCGCTGAGCAGTTTGTATCCGATCAGAAGAGTAGTTTCACTACCACCAGCGCGTGGCCTTCGACGGGTAACGGTGGCAATTGACATGAGCGCCTGTTTAAAGTTCTTGATATTCTCAGTGTAGTGGCCGTTTTCCGCGCACCAGCGCCGGTACCGGTAATAGACATCTGAGGTACGTTCTTCGCTATTGGGATCAGCTTCCGTCAC
>CAYUNV010000106.1:10479-10738 GCA_964446265.1 uncultured Negativicutes bacterium
CAATCTTGTCGCTGTCGTGGCGGTAGGCATCGGTGGCGGCTTTAACCGAGTCTGGCTGCGTAAAGTTTTCTTCGGCAAGCAGGCGGTACCCCGCGAGAAGCCAGTTGAGGATAGCGCTCTGGTTTTTTGGTTTGGCGAATTCCCGTTTCAGTGTTATATCCTTCTCGGATTCATCGAAATGGCGCGTAAAGGGGATGATGACCACACGACCGCTGGAAAAGAGCGTCATGTCGTTGATCACAGGCAGGTAGTTGGTGTT
>CAYUNV010000107.1:0-5393 GCA_964446265.1 uncultured Negativicutes bacterium
AGAATCGAGTTCGTTGGATTGGAATTCCGCCCATCAGATTTCGCTGGGATCCGGGATGTCGATTCCGCCCCTGACCATGCGAAAAACCGAAGCGGTTGTAGCACTCGAGTCTGGGAAAACGCTCGTGTTTGGCGGCCTGATAGCCGAGCAGGCGGGAGACGAATTATATAAGATACCTTTGCTAGGTGATTTGCCGGTAGTGGGACCGGTGTTCCGCAGCAAATCGTCTACGCGTACCAAAACCGAGTTGCTTGTTTTGGTCACGCCCACCATCATTGATTCTACGTCCTATCAATCGTTGGTGACGGGAAAAATGCAAGCATTGTTGAACGAAAATCCTTGGCAGGAAGGGAAGAACGATGAAGAAAGACGCGATAAGGGTTCTGGTCGTTGATGATGTGGCTGATATCCGGGAAAATATCAGCAAACTAATGGAATTTCATTCGGAAGTCCAGATTATTGGCCAAGCCGGAAGTGCTGCCGAAGCGATCGCTAAAGCGAAAGAACTGCAGCCGGACATTATTTTGATGGACATCAATATGCCGGTTATGGACGGCATTGCGGCCACAGAGATATTGGCCAGCGAGGTGCCGCAGGCCAATGTGATCATTATGAGCGTGCAGGGTGAGCAGGAATATTTGCGGCGAGCCATGATTGCCGGTGCGAAGAATTACATGGTAAAGCCGTTCAGCGGCGACGAATTGCTGCAAGCCATTAAACAAGTGTATTTGTTGGCCCAAAAACGGATTACGATTTCACAATCCGCTGCCGATCCTATCAAGCAAGGGAAAATAATCACCGTATTTAGCACAAAAGGCGGCATAGGCAAGACGACAATTGCCAGTAATTTAGCAGTCGCTCTGGCCTCGAATACGGGGGCAAAGATCTGCATTGTCGATGCCGATTTGCAATTTGGCGATGTCGCTTTATTTCTAAATGTTGCGCCGAAAGCGACCATTGCCGATTTGGTTCGTGAAGCGGATCATCTGGATGCGGAATTAGTCGCCAACCATCTTTCCTCTTTTAACGAGCTAGTTAGTCTTTTGCCGGCGCCGCTTCGTCCTGAACAGGCCGAATTGATCAACAGCGCACAGGTGACTGCTATTTTGGCGACGATGCGGACTATGTTTGATTATATTATTGTCGATACGTCGCCTACCTTTAATGACGTGATGTTGACGATACTGGATGCGGCGGATCAAATTCTGGTCGTCACATCGATGGATTTACCAACCATAAAAAATGTAAAATTATGTCTGGAAATTATGGAATCGTTGGAATATAACCGGGATAAGATTAAGGTGTTTCTGAACCGGGCTGATTCAGAGGGCGGCCTCGAACGGCGGGAAGTACAAGAAAGCCTTCGCTATCCGTTTGCAGCGACGATGCCGAGCGACGGGCGGACCGTTGTTTATTCCGTGAACCGAGGCATTCCGTTTGTCATCAGCCATCCCGAAGCGGGCGTATCAAAAGGTATTTTTGCGTTGGCGGCCATGATTGCCGGCGGAGAAGAAAAAAAACCGGAGCCGACGGGCGGCGTTATGAGCAAGTTTAAGCGGTTGTTTGGTTAAAGAGGTGCAAATTGCAGCATGGCGAACGTAGATGCAAAAATGTTAGATGCAGTTGTCAAACAGACAATTTCTGCGGTGGAAAAAGGGAAGACGCAAATTTATGATATTTACGAAGCGGCCAATAAAGAATTAAATAAGATTAAACAGCAGTATGAAGCGCTAAAACAAAGAACAACAGAAACGATTGCCAAGGTCGATGCGCTGGAAAAAAAAGAACGCCAGTCGCGGCTGCGGCTCATGGAGGTCAGCCGTAATTTCCAAGTCTACAAAGAAGAAGACATTAAGCAGGCGTATGAGGAAACAAGCGCGTTAAAGGTGGAACTGGCGGTTGCCCGCGAACAGGAACAAAACTTGCGGCGGGAACGGGATGCGATGGAGTTAACCCTGCGGGCCATGCAGCAGACTGTGAAAAAGGCCGAAAGCCTTGTTACCCAGGTCGGGGCTGCGCTTGGCTATCTGAACAACCAGATGGAGACGGTGGTTGACCAAATTGAAACCGTTCAGCAACGGCAAGCTTTCGGCACGCAAATTATCAAAGCCCAGGAAGAAGAACGGCGCCGGGTTGCCCGTGAAATTCATGACGGCCCTGCGCAAGCAATGGCGAACATTGTATTTCGGACGGAAGTGTGTGAACGCCTGATTGACATCGATTTGAACCGGGCCAAAGGAGAAATGCGTGATTTGCAGGAACAAGTACGGGGCTGTTTGCAGGAAACCCGCAAGATTATTTTTGCCTTGCGCCCCATGACGCTGGATGATCTCGGCTTAGTGCCGACGGTCCGCCGGCTGTTAGGCACATTGAAAGAACGCAAAGGCTTTATCACGGAATTACAGATCACCGGCGAAGAAAGACGGTACGCCGCCCCGTTGGAAATTGGCTTATTCCGCATTATTCAAGAAGCGTTGAACAATGCCGAAAAACATTCCCAGGCCCGCTGCATTTGGGTGAGGATGGATTTTAGGCCGGATATGGTTGTTGTTCTTATTGAAGATGACGGGCTCGGTTTTGATACCGGCGCGGAAAGCAGCCGGGAAAGCTTTGGCCTGATGGGAATGCGGGAACGGGTGGAGTTATTGAATGGTGAGGTAGTTGTTCGTTCGGAGAAAAGGAAAGGGACGAAGGTCATGGTGAAGGTCCCTTTGTAATTAGCCGGGAAAGTGAGTGGACGCGATGGAATTGTGGAATGTAACGAAACAAACACAGTTGGCCAGCCGGCTTCGTTTGGCGGTTACATTTTTACAACGGTTTAAGGGCCTTCTAGGAACAAAATCCTTGCCGGAAGGTGAAGCGTTACTGATTCGGCCCTGCAGCAGTGTTCACACGCTGGGTATGAATTATCCGATCGATGTGTTCTTCATGACGGCAGAAGACCGGGTTTTGAAGATAGCGGCTTCCATACCTCCCGGACGGGCTGCTATGGCCTGGGGCGGCTGTTATGTGCTGGAATTACCGGCTGGAATTGCGTTGAAAACGGGGACTACCGTCGGGGATCAATTGTTCATTAAGAAATAGGAGAAAGTTTTCTTTGCTGTCATAGGAAAATAGCAGGAGTTCTAAAAATACGAAAAGAATGTTCTATAAGAGTAGTGAAAACCAGCATCTTCCGTGATTCGAGGATTTTGGGGGAGGTCGAAGGGTGTTTACTGTTTATAGAAACGAGGAAAGTAAAAGCATAAAAAAGATTGTCAGCCTTCGTCAACTTGTTTTGTTCGTAGGCTTATTTCTTATTATAGGGGCCTGGATTTTTACCTATTTCCAGGTTAACCGGGAATATGAAGTTGAAGTTGGTGCAATTACCAGGGAGAATGAGAACCTGGCCAAGTACTTAGAGGGGTATGTACAGGCGCGAATCAAGAATGTGGATGATAAATTGGGTTCGCTCAAGGTGGCTTATGAGCGGGAACGCAGAGTCAATACCGACATCAAGGATCAATTTTCCCGAGTTCTGAAAGAACCTGGCTTTTATCAACTCTGCTTAGTCAATGAGAAAAGCGAAATTATTGGCGGGTCAACCGGCGTGAGCGGCAAAACGATTGCGGCCAGTGATGCGTTCCGTAAACAGCAGGAGGTTCCTAAAGGGCTGTTGTATATCGATAATCCGGTTTGGGAGGAAAAAACGAACCAATGGCTGTTGCGGGTTAGCCGGCGTATTGACCGAAGTGATGGAAAATTTGGCGGAATTGTGGTGGCAACGCTGACGCCGGAATATTTTCAAAGTTTCTATCAACAGATGGATATGGATAAAGGAAAATTTGTCGCGATTACCGGTTTGGACGGAATAGTGAAAGTAAGTCAGTCGGCGAATTTGCCGGTGACAGGACAGGGTGCTGCGGACAGTTCCCTCTTATGGCGGGTTGCAGAAGCGACTGCAGGTTCTTATCTTAGCCAGTCTGCTGGGGACGGCAAACCAGTGTTTCAAAGTTATCGGGTTATGAAAGACTATCCGTTGATCATTAGTGTGGGAACCGACAAACAGATTGCGTTAGCGTCCTATGTTCAGCGACGGAACATGTGTTTTGGTACGGCCTTTATATTCACCGTCTTTGTTGCTCTTGGTTGTTTTATGCTGCGAGGACAGATCAAACGGCGCAACGAAGAACAGATCAAAGCGGAAGAAAATATTGGCCAACAGAACCAGTATCTGGTCGCCCTGCACGAAACCGCACTGGCATTGATGCAGCGCCATGATTTGGACGCCCTGTTGTGGGCGATTGTGGAGCGGGCTTGTTTTTTGACCAATACGCCGCACGGGTTTCTTCACTTGGTGACGGCAGATGGTGATGAAATTGAATTGACGATCGGGGTCGGAATTTATCGCGAGGCGATGGGCTTCCGCCTGAGACCGGGGCAAGCGTTGTGCGGCCGGATTTGGCAGGAAGGCCGGCCGATATGGGTTGAGGACTATTCGAAAGCAGAAGGTGCTGTGTTATCATATCCCTTTTCTTCGATTCTGTCGATCGGCTGTTCGCCTCTGCGGGTCCGGGACAGAGTGGTGGGAGTCCTCGGTATCGGCTATACGGATGCAAAACATAGTCCGTCGATGGAAGAAGAAAATTTACTGGACCGCCTCGCCGATATTGCTGCGATTGCGATCGATAATGCGTTACTGTATGAAACGGTAGAGAGGGAACTTAGGGAACGAAAGCGTACAGAAGAAGAATTACGGCAAATGACGCGGGAAATTCAGCAGATGGCTTATTATGATGCGCTGACGGGCCTGCCTAACCGGGGCAATTTATATATGCAACTGGCTGATGAAATGAAAAAAATCACCAGCGATGCAAAAGTTGGAACGGTCTTATTTATTGATTTGGATGATTTAAAGATGGTCAATGATGTATTTGGCCATAGTTATGGCGATGATGTCATCATCACCGCGTCCCGCCATATTACGGATGCGGTAGGACCTGCTGGTTTTGTCTCCCGACTTGGCGGCGATGAATTTATTGTGTGGCTGCCGGGTGAAAGTGACCGGGACAAGATCGGCGGCATTGCCGATACGATTATTCAGGCCTTGGCCAGGGAATACGATATCGGCGAAACCTGTTTTTATATGTCGGCAAGTTTAGGTTTTGCCGTGTATCCGGAGGACGGGAATACGGTCCAGGAAATTATTAAGAACGCGGATACGGCCTTATATGAAGCAAAACGGTCTGGCAAATGCGGATGGGCGGCTTATACTGTTTCTATGCAAGAAAAAGCGTATCAGCGGATGCTGTTTCTGAAGCACTTGCGCGCAGCCGTCGAAAAAAACGAATTATACTTATATTACCAGCCGCAGATCACGATGGACGGCACAATTTTTGGCTTTGAAGCATTGT
>CAYUNV010000107.1:5403-10673 GCA_964446265.1 uncultured Negativicutes bacterium
GAAGAATCCGGAGATGGGGCCGATACTGCCGTCGCAATTTATTGCCATGGCGGAAGAAAGCAATTTAATCCAGCCAATTGGCGAATGGGTATTGCGGGAAGCCTGCCAGTTTGCCAAACGGCTTGCGGATATCGGCCGGGGCGATATTCGTGTCGCGATCAATATCTCACCGCGCCAGCTGGCAACCAGTAACTTTGTTGAGTTTGCCCGTAATATTTTTGCCGAAGTCGGTGTAGACCCCCGGCAAATTGAACTGGAAATCACGGAAACAGTGTTGTTGACTTCGGTGGAGGAAACGATCCAAAAATTGGTAGCGTTAAAAGCAGTAGGTGTTCATTCTGCGTTAGACGATTTTGGCACCGGTTATTCATCTTTGACCTATCTGCAGCGCCTGCCTGTTTCTACTTTAAAAATCGACAAAACATTTATTGATTTGATCGTGAAGGATGAGGCCCGCCCGGTAATCATCGCCGCGATTGTCGAAATGGCCCATAGCTTGAACATGACGGTGATAGCGGAAGGCGTGGAGACGAAAGAACAATTTGAACGTTTGCTGGGCTGCGATTGCGATTGTATCCAAGGGTTCTACTCCTGCTGCCCGCTGCCGGAAGAGGAAGCGATCGGCTATCTTATGCAAAAGGGTACGGAAATCATGCAATAATTGGCAATGCGCCCAAACGGCAAAACAGACCGGAAAATGGAGCAAACGAGGCATACCGGAATCTATGCCTGCTTGCTCCATTTTTTTTAGTACTTTATAATGGATTCACAACAAGGTGTAACGTGACCGGTTGGAAATGAGGTTAAGGGAGGAAACGGCCTTTGAACAGGCAAGAATGCGCGCCGCTGCTGCTGGCCATGCAGCGCTATGTACAGGCAGGGGCCATGCCCTTCCATACTCCAGGACATAAACAAGGTCAGGGCGTTCATCCGTTGCTGGCACAGATGATTGGACCTGCGGCGTTGGCGATGGATGTTTCGCTGATGTCGGAACTGGATGACCTGCATGAGCCTCAGTCCTGCATCAAAGAGGCGCAGGATCTGGCAGCGGAATTATACGGAGCAGATCATAGCTTTTTTATTGTTAACGGCACAACGGGCGGAATTCATGCAATGATCCTGACCGTTGCCGGACCGGGCGACAAAATTATCGTTCCCCGCAATGCGCATCGCTCCGTGATTGGTGGAATTATTTTAAGCGGCGCCCAACCGATATTTATACAGCCGGCGACGGATTGCGAGTTGGGATTGGCAATGGGTTTGGAGTTGGAAACCGTAGAAGCAGCGATCGGCCAGCATCCTGACGCCAAAGCGGTGCTGCTGGTTCATCCAACGTATTACGGCGTTGCCGCCGATATTCGGAGTATCATTGAGCTGGTTCATGCTAACCACATGGCAGTTGTTGTCGATGAAGCGCACGGACCGCATTTGCGGTTTCACGAACAATTGCCGGTGCAGGCTTTGGCGGCCGGTGCGGACATTGTGGCCCAAAGCACACACAAACTTCTCGGAGCGATGACCCAATGTTCCATGGTGCACTGCCGGGAAGAGCGGATCAACGTTGCAAAACTGAAAACCATGTTGCGCCTGGTACAATCGACCAGTCCGAACTATTTGCTCCTGGCATCGCTGGATGTCGCCCGGATGCAGATGGCTGTTGATGGTCCCCAACTGCTTGGCCGGACCATTGAACTGGCGAATTGGGCCCGGCGGCAAATTAATGCGATTGATGGACTGTATTGCTTTGGGGCCGATAGGATTGGCCAGCCGGGAATTTTTGCCCTGGATCCGACAAAACTAACTGTGACCGTGACCGGTTTGGGATTGACCGGTGTGGAGGCAGAACAGATCCTTCGCCAGCGTTATAAAATTCAAGCGGAATTGTCGGATCTATATAATGTCCTGTTCCTGATCACTATCGGTGATACCGAACAGACGGTGCAAAACTTGCTGGCGGCGTTACGCGGCCTTTCCGCCAATTACCGCGGGAACCGCGATTTTTCCGCGGTGCGGGAAATCACGAAAGCAGGTGCTTATTCGCTGCCGGAAGGGGTCCTTTTACCACGGCAGGCATTGCTGGGGCAGACGCGGACCGTATTATTTTCTGAATCGGCCGGCTTGATTTGCGCAGAGATCATTACTTTTTATCCCCCCGGGATTCCTTTGCTTTGTCCGGGAGAACGGATTGACAACGGGATGATTGCCTATTGCCGCCAGTTATTGGCCGCCGGGCTGCTCGTTTCCGGGCCGGATGATTCTACATTAACAACGATTAAAGTGGTATGTTGATACGACGGGAGGGCTTGCAATGAAGGGAAAACTGATTATTATTGAAGCCGGTGACGGCAGCGGCAAAGCTACGCAAACTGGGCGTCTCTATGAAAGACTGGCCGCCGAAGGAAGAAAAGTCCGCAAAGTCGAATATCCTAACTATCAAAGCGCTTCTTCCGCTTTGATTAAAATGTATCTGAGCGGTGAATTTGGCAGTGATCCGAGTGCAGTGAACCCCTTTGCTGCGTCTGCTTTTTATGCGGTGGACCGTTACGCCTCCTTCAAGAAAGAATGGGAAATGTTCTATAACGAAGGCGGCATTGTGCTTGCCGACCGGTATACCACTTCGAATATGATCCACCAAGCAGTAAAAATCAACGATGCGGCCGAACGGGAAGCCTATCTTGCCTGGCTTTGGGATTTGGAGTTTGTTAAGTTTGGTTTGCCGGCGCCGGATTGTGTGTTTTTTCTCGATATGCCGCCTGCGTTCAGCCGACAATTGTTGCAAGGCCGGCCCCGTAAGTCGGAAGAAGTAGTGCGGGATATTCATGAACGGGACCAGGAGTATCTGGCGAGCTGTTACCATAACGCCAAGGCCATTGCCAATAAATATGGATGGAAAATAATTCCTTGCACGGAAGGCAATGTGATCCGGGATATCGACGCAATCCATGAAGATGTATTTCGTATCGTCCGATCCATCATTGGTTAGGAGGTATGTTTTTTGAAAGTGCGCTGCGGGAAGACTTTTGCTACAGACCCTTGGATTGCGTATTTTCCCTATTCCCCTTATAATGAAAACAATCGGTATTATGACGATTGATACTACTTTTTGCGGAGGTCCTTGTGAAAATTGGCAAGATGGGCACGGGTGCGCAACCTATTATGAGTGAACCTGATTCTGGCTTCAAGGCAGAAAAAACGGTTGGCCGGTTCGCGGCCGATTTACTCAATTCGCAGGATAAACAGGCGAAAGACCGTCTGAACGAGTTGCTGGAACAAATTACAGCGCAAGGAAAAAAATTGGCGCAAGTCCCCACTTTCTCCGAATTGAAGGCGTATAAGGAACTGGTGCGCCGCTTCGTCGGCGAAGCTGTGGGCAATATGTATCAAGTCCAGTCGCAAACCGGTTGGGATCGGCAAGGACGGCAAAAGGTGTATACTATTGTTAAGCAGATTGATTCCAAGCTTGCTGAGCTTACGGAAGATATCCGTTCCGGTCAAGGCCGGGAATTGGATATCCTGGCAAAACAAGATGCAGTCCGGGGATTATTAGTCGATTTGTATACATAAGGGTTAATGGGAGTTTTTTTATGTGGAACGAAATCATTGGCCATACGCAGATTATTGCCATGCTGCAAGCGATGCTGGCATCAGGAAAAATTCCGCATGCCATGTTGTTTTCCGGGCCGGCAGGCGTGGGCAAAATGACAGTTGCCAGGGTGTTGGCAGCAGAACTGCTGAAAGCGCCGATTGACAGGCACCCTGATTTTACCGTGGTTGCGGCGGAGGGATCCAGCGTTAAAATCGAACAGATCCGCAATTTGAAACGCCAATCTGCGCACGCGCCCCATACGGCGGAATGGCAGGTTTGTATCCTGGAAAATGCGGAGCGGATGACGAGGGAAGCGGCGAATAGTTTTCTCAAATTACTGGAAGAGCCGCCGGGATATATGGTGTTTATTTTGGTAGCCTCAACTGCGGCTCCGTTATTACCAACCATCGTGTCGCGCTGCCGGATTTTTCGTTTTCAACTGCTGCCACAGGCTACTCTGGCCGACGCATTGCAACAGAAGGGTTTTTCACCGGACCAGGCCGATTTATGCGCCCGGTTGGGGGAAGGGCGGCTACAGCCGGCCATAGCGCTGTTACAAGCCGGCGGCTTACAGCGGCGTAATCAGGTACTGGATTTTGTGGAAGCTTTGCCGACGACCGATATGCCGTCGCTATGGCAGCAAGCAGTTGAGGTAACAAAATTAGAAGCCGGCGAGGCGGAAGCATGGCGGCGATTTTTATTGGTTGTTTTGCGGGACTTGCTGGTGTGCTGCCTTAACTGTGGGCGGCAGGATGTATTATTCAATATGGATCAGGCGGCGCGGTTGAGTGTGATGGCTGAAACATGGGAAGCCAAGCGGCTGATGGGTGCAATGCAAGCCGTATACGATCTGGAACGGTCGCTGGCTGCTAATGCCAATAGCCGTCTCGCTTATGAAGCGCTATTAATACGATTGAAGGAGCTGGCACAGTGCAGGGCATAGAAAGTTGCTGATATAGGCACTGTACGAAAGCAGGAGGGAAAGATATGCCGATGAAAACGGTAGTAGGCATTCGATTTAAAAAAGCGGGTAAAATATATTATTTTGATCCGGGAAGTCTTGTGATTAAGGCAGACGACCACGTTATTGTAGAAACAGCCCGTGGGCAAGAATACGGGGAGGTAGTGATTGGTCCGCGGGAAGTGCCGGATACGGCGATTGTCGCGCCGCTAAAAGCGGTTCAGCGCCTGGCAACGCCTCAGGACGAACAAAAAGTCCGGGAAAATGCTGCCCGGGAAGAGGAAGCGCTGCGGATTTGCGGGCAAAAAATTCGCTCGCATAAATTACCGATGAATCTGGTTGATGTTGAGTATACGTTCGATGTGAATAAGATAATTTTTTACTTTACGGCCGAGGGACGGATTGATTTCCGGGAATTGGTAAAAGATCTGGCCTCGGTATTCCGGACCCGGATTGAACTCCGGCAGATTGGCGTGCGTGATGAAGCCAAGATGATGGGCGGGATCGGCTGCTGTGGCCGGTCGCTTTGTTGTTCGACTTTTTTAGGCGATTTTGAACCAGTTTCAATTCGCATGGCCAAAGAGCAGCATCTATCATTGAACCCCACCAAGATATCCGGGATTTGCGGCCGTTTGATGTGTTGTTTAAAATATGAAAGCGATGCTTATAGTGCTGCTGCAGCCTGTAAGAAAATAGCTCCGCCGGTGATCGGCAAAGAGGTAG
>CAYUNV010000108.1:0-10627 GCA_964446265.1 uncultured Negativicutes bacterium
CAACACAAGCGATCCCTGGCGCCAGGAAAATCCGGCATACGCTTCTTGTACAGCAAGTCCGGCTATCTGGCCGGATCTCACGGCCGCCGCCCCGTTGACCTGCAATTCGCTGTACCCTGCCCCGACTGTTGAAATATCAGCCTGAAAATCGAGGGCGCCGTTCGCGTTTATTGAATCGGCGGAAACAGATCCGGTCAACAGTCCCAACTGAAGTTGTCTCCCCATAGCCTGAAGTCGAACCGATTGCCTGGCTATATCCACCTGACCGCTCAGCGCAAATTTACCGCCAAATATTACGGCCTGTGCATCATCGAGCAGCAATTTTTGCCCGGAATAGCGAAAATGAGTCTTTGCTTCCGAGATAGTGTAGCCTTGAACTTCGCCCTGCGGCAACGCCGCTTCCCCGGTAAGAACCGGCGACGAAGGCGTCCCTGCCACTTGAACCTTAAAGGCAGCCAAGCCCTTTACTGGAACCTGGTCCGACAACGCTTGCACATCATAAGCCGGGGAAGATACTGTCATATTGAAGACCGGCTCGGAGCCGCCAAGATCAATTTGCCCCTGAAGGTTCAAAGGCTGGCCGTCAAGGTAAGCGGTCGTATGATAAAAGTGCACGGATTTTTCCGTAAAAGCAATTCTTCCAGTTGCGTCAGCAACGGCAAAACCGCCTAAATTTCCGGCTACCCCGGTCAACGATGCTTCTCCGGAGTACACAAGCGAGTTATTCTCATACTGCGCAAAAACGGAAAGTTGGTTCACAGTTCCTGTCGTCAAAGCGGCATTGTCGATTGCCGGCATGAGGGAAAGATAATCCTCCAATACAATATGGTCCGCAATAACTTCTACCCCGCTGTGGCCTTTACGGTTCACTGTCCCCTCGATTTGAAAGGTCGTTTTGTTCTGGCTACCGGCAAAAGCCACAGCAATTGATGGGTACTGGGAAAAATCAGCATTTCCCCGCAGCCCTTCCAAAGTCCATTGGCGTTCCGGAGTTACAACTGTAACAACAGCATCCTTAAGGAGGATCCGGCCATGAAACACCGTTTCTTCTTCTTGCGTTTGCTCGGTAAAATCTTCTATATTCCAGCGGCCGCTGCTTTCACGGCGCAGGAAAACAGCCGTTCCCGTTAGGTTCACGTCCGACAGGGCTTCCACAACGGTACGGCCCCGCAGGACATCCAACACGTTAACGGACACTGAAATCGTTCCTCCTGTCAGCATTTCACGGCCTTGCTTATCATAGATGGTAAGGTCATGCAAAACCAAGGAGTTCCAGTCTGTAATTTCAATCGAACTCAATTCGATGTTTGTCCCCAGAGCCTTACCCAATTCATCCGCCAGAGCGGATTCCACTCTTGATAAAATGGTCCGATAGTTCATTTGCCAATAAACAGCCACTCCGGCCAAAAGGAAACAGGCTGCCAAGACAATCGCAATCACTTTTCGTCGCATAGCAACCTCCAGCTATTCTTTCCACTTTACGAAATAATTCGCTACTGGAAGAAAACCTTCCTTTATTGACGGAAAGATTATCCGCGCCCCGGAAAGTCAGTCTTGCCAAAATGCTGACGATGGTCGTAAGAAAATCCGACCTCTACCGCGCCTTTATCGCGACGGCAGAGGTCGTTGGGTGCACTTATATCCATCGAAAATCAATACTGTCTGACGGGACCGCAACCGCAGTTGCGATTGCGCAACTCTTGCGCTTTAGCGCCTAGGAGTTGGCGGCATACTCCTTGCAGATTCACCGCAGATTGGCCTTTTTCAACAGCCTGTCTATAAGACTTATTGGACCGGTACCCCCATAGCCTTCTCCAACTTCGCTTTGTTGGTATTGTAATCGTACAAAGCCTGCACGTAATTTGTCTTCGCTTGCGTCAATGCCACCTGGGCATCAATTACATCCAGATTGGTTCCCACACCGGCGCTGTAACGAACTTGTGCAATTTTAAAATCTTCTTCCGCTTTCGATACCGCAACCTGGCTTGTACTGATCCGTTTCTCGGCTTCCTGCATACTCAAATAATTCTGCCGGATTTCCAGTTGGACACTGTCCCTCGTCTGCTGTGCCGTGTAATTTGCCTTTTGGACTGCCGCATCGGCCTGCTTCACTTGGGAGTTGGTGACTCCGGTATCAAAAACATTCCAGGTCGAGGACAGGGAAATCGACCAACTATCAAATCCCGTTCCCGGTGATTTATAGTCCCATCGGCCTATTCCTCCAGACACAGCCACTGTTGGTCCGTAGCCGCTCTTGGCAACCTTGACGGTTTCTTCCGCTACCTTTACGGCTGCCTCTGCCTGCGCAGTATCGGGACGGTTCTGCAAACCAAAGCGGATGCTTTCACTCAGGCTTCTGGCATAGGGCTGGTATTGTAATTCTTCTTTAATAATCAGTTCCGTATCCAATGGCAAGCCAATAACATTGTTGAGACTGGCAACCGCCAAATCATAGGTATTCTGCGCTTTTGTCAAGGTCTGCTGTGCATTGGCCAATTCCACTTCCGACCGCAAGACATCCGATTTGGCAACGGTGCCCACTTCGAATTGCGCCCTGACATTTTTTAAATGCTGTTCCAGACTGCTGACAGATTCCTGATTTACCTTAACCATGTTACGGGCTTGTAAAATACCAAAATAGGCACTCGTGGCATCCAGTTTAATTTGTTGCTGGCTTTTTGTGACGCCTAAATCCGCTATATTGACATTCCACTTGGCCTGATTGACCAAGCCTTCTAATTTACCTGCGGTATATAAAGGCAACGTCAATGAAACATTATTTTTATAAAAATCATATACTGTCTCAGAACCGGTACCCAAAGTTCCGCGCGAACTTGTATTGTTAAATGAAATTGTCGGTCCTTTTCCGCCTTGGGCCTGCTTTAAAGCCCAATCTGCTTTATCTTTATCCGTGGCAGCCATCTTAATCGATGGATTATTCTTCAAGGCCAGTGAGATACTGTCATCCAATGATAATTCAACAGAAGAAGCAACAACAAGGCCAGTCTGCATCAGCATACATACTCCGGTTAATGCCATAGCCGCCTTCTTTTGCCAATTTTTCGTCGCTATTTTCATTTCTATTCCTCCCCAAATGAGTAAGAACGATATTTGACTAACTGGTCAATATCATTTTTATTATAAAAGGTAATGGGTTCGCCTGTCAACCAAGATAGATAATCGCAACAACGTTCCCACTCGAACCGGTTAGAACGACTTGCGTACACCAAAGTAAAGGTTTTTATCCGGGTTCTTATTTAAACTATCGGTTTGCGCAACGATAAATGTTTCCGGCGCTACTTGATATTGGCTGCGCAGCTTTACCCGTACGTCATTAGGGTCATAAACGTCTAACGATAACTTCATTTGGCTGCCAAGAGTTTTATCCACACCAATACCGGCTTTGCCATCCACGATCCCGGCGCGCTGTGACCAATCACCGTCAGTGTGTCCTACTTGCAGGTTCAGTTTATTGGCGGTGCTTCCGTCACCGCCGATATCGCGGACGCCAAGAACAGTGAAGCTCTGCGGCGAGGAGCTGATCTGCAAATCGGCGTTGCTGCTGTATTTTCCGCTGTCATTATTGTATAATACTTCGAAACTGGGTTTGATGGAAATATTATTCACTTTTGCCAGCATAGTATTTGCTTTTGCGCTGGCTTCGCGGGCATTGCGCAACGTTTCTTTAATGTTTTGCGAAGTCTGAGGATCGGTCGCCACTCCTTCCAACGAAGCAGCCATTCTTTCCACCCGTTGACTGGTAGTTTTTAAGTTCTGGATCATTTCCCGCAGGTCAGCGGCAGTTTGGCCGTTATTATCCACGCCGGCCAGCATCGAATCAACGCGGGTTGCAACGGCGTTCAAACGGACTGACATCGCGGAAAGGTTGGCCACCATGACGTTCACATCTTTTTCGTTAGTCACAACAATTCGTGCCAGCGCTGCGCTGATTTCATTTAAATTCGCCGTAATGTCCCTGGCGTTCAATACCGTTTCCCGGAACGCGGTGCGCATCTTTTCATCGCCGATCAAATCTTTTACATAATTTACAAGTTCATTCACGCTGGCAATCAATTGTTCCATGCCTTGCGGCGATTCGCCGCGTACCACGGCCCCTTTATGGGGCAAAAATACGTGGTTATTCGTAGGTGGCGGCACCACGTCGACAAACCGCTCGCCCAACAACCCTTCCGTTCCAATTCCAAATTTCGAATCAACTGGGATCTGAACTCCGGGATAAATCATCGCCCTCACTTTAACCCCATCGCTAATCACGGTAACGGCTTGCACCTGGCCTACTTCAACCCCGGCGTAGCGGACCAGGTTTCCCGGTTTCAACCCGCCGACCTGGGTATACACAACGTCAACCACATAGCCGCGGTCGCCAAAGGTGAAGCCGCTGAGGTGAACAATCATATAAGCCAGCAATACTAATCCGCTAAGAACCACAGCGCCGACTTTTGCCTCTTTGCTCATAACAGTTCCGAACCCCTTTCCGCCACTTTACCAGTCTTTTTGCGGCCATAAATGAATTGCTGTACAATCGGATTGGCTGAATTGCGAATTTCGTCTACGGTCCCCACTTCAATGATCCGGCCTTCATACAACATCGCAATGCGGTCGGCGATGCTAAATGCGCTGGACATATGATGGGTTACCACAATTGCGGTATTTCCCAGCCTGCGGCGCGTACTGGTGATCAGCCTGTCAATCGTATTCGACATAATGGGATCAAGACCGGCAGTCGGCTCATCATACAGGACTATTTCCGGGTCAAGCGCGATCGCCCTAGCCAAACTAACCCGTTTTTTTTGTCCGCCGGATAATTCATTGGGCATTGCGTTTTCCTGCCCAGCCAAACCGACCATGCGCAGCTTCCGCCGGACAATTTGGGCAATTTCTTCTTCCGTGTGATCGGTGTGCTGGCGAAGGCCAAAGGCAACGTTTTCACCGACACTCATCGAATCAAACAAGGCCGAATATTGGAAAACCATACCCATATGCCGGCGTATCTTATTCATTTTATTCTCACTAAAGGTGGAGATTTCTTCCCCGTTTACCCAAATTTCCCCGGCAGTTGGTTTCAGTAAGCCGATAATCAAACGCAAAATCGTACTTTTCCCTGAGCCGCTCGGTCCGATAATAACCATGACTTCCCCTTTGGCGACATCCAGGTTAATATCCTGGAAAATGGTCCGCCCATGAAAAGCCATGTCCACATGTTTTAATTGGATT
Organism: uncultured Negativicutes bacterium; assembly: GCA_964446265.1. Classification (GTDB taxonomy): domain Bacteria; phylum Bacillota; class Negativicutes; order CTSoil-072; family CTSoil-072; genus CTSoil-072. Next base: position 5,236 of record CAYUNV010000108.1, read on the forward strand.
TGGATCATCGCACCACCCCACTGCCGCTTCGTCGACAGATTGCTGTCAACGATATAAAATAAGCGACAAAAAATAATTGCTGATAAAAATCAAAATAATGGACAAAACGACCGATTCGGTTGTGGCCCGCCCGACACCTTCCGCCCCTGAGGCAGTAGTTAGGCCTTTGTAGCAGCCGACAATCGCGACAATGCCGCCAAAAAACATGGATTTTATCAACCCGCCGGTAACGTCGTTCACTTCAGAAAACACCGAAATCGAATGCAAATACGAAAACGAACTAATTCCGGCATATAAAGTAGCTACCAAATAGCCGCCCACTACGCCAATCGCGTCCGCGAACACAACAAGAACAGGCACCATAAAAACGCAGGCAACCAAGCGGGGTACTACCAGGTAAGCAACCGGGTCTGTAGCCATCACCCGCAGTGCGTCGATTTGTTCCGTTACTTTCATGGATCCAATTTCCGCAGTAATCGCCGCGCCAACCCGGCCAGCGATAACAACGCCGCTGAGAACAGGCGAAAGTTCCCGGCCCATGGCAATCGCGACCACACCGCCTACTGACGATTGCGCACCGTATTTAATAAATTCATGCGCAGTTTGAAGCGTCAATACCATGCCGGTGAATAGGATCGTCAACAAAACAATGGGCAGAGAATCTACGCCCAAATGTGACATCTGCGCAATAACATGGCGAACATTCAGATGCCGCAGCTGCTGTAAGGCCTGGATGAACAGGATGACAATCCGGCCGGCAGTCTCAAAAAGATAGAGCGACCGGCGACCGAAGGCTTCCAGCATCGCAATCAGCAAGGTCAATCTCCTCCTGTCCATACATCGATAGCATATAATGCCATTAATATTCCCTATCGAAATATTCCCTGCCCGGCGTTTGTTTCCCTGCTTATCAGGCGTTTATATTGTACAACTTGGTTTTCGCCGGACTTTCATAACAACAATCGAGCCCATCTATTTATTATTTAAGCCTTTCCGCACGCCGCCGCACGCTGAATAGATTACTATTTTCCCCATTACAGGAAGTCATTTTTTTCTATTTTAACCCTTGGTAATAGGGTTGGTTTCTATTGCATCCGGTACGCTGGCATCCGGTTGCGCTTTATACCAAGCAGCATACATTACAGGCAAAACAATGAGCGTCAATACGGTAGCGCCAAATAAACCAGCGGCGATAGCTACGGCCATTGGCCCCCAGAAAAGACTTGACATCAAGGGGAGCATGCCCAAAATCGCTGCCGCTGCTGTTAATAGGATGGGGCGGAAACGGATGACAGTGGCATTAATAATAGCATTCCAGAGATTTTCACCGGCTTCAATCTGCTGATCAATCTGATCCATCAAAATGACTGAGTTGCGCATAATGATCCCCGACAAAGCCAGAATGCCTAATTGCACAACAAAGCCCATCGGTTTTCCGGTCAGGAGAAGACCGCAAACCACCCCAATGATGCCAAGCGGCGCAGTCAGCAAGGTCAACACCATTTTGGGGATGCTTTGCAGTTGAATCATTAGCAGGATCATAATCACAATGATCATCGCCGGTACCGGCTCGAGGATCATGCCGAGCGCTCTGATGCTGTCCGATTTAGCACCATCGTATTCAATGCTGTAGCCTAACGGCAGAGCAGACTGCAGTTCAGCAAGATTGTTATACACTTGTTCAGCGACATCATCACCTGTGACACCCGGTTTTATTTCAGCCTGAACCAGAACCATAGGTTTTAAATCGCGACGGTAGATAAGACCATCTTCCGCTGCCAAACTAATCCTGGCAATCTGATCAAGAGGAACGTATTTGCCATTACCAATGTGAATTGGAAGGTCTTTTATCCGTGAAGGGTCATTACGATCCTGGTCAGCAAAGCGGAAAATCATGTTAACCGTTTTATCATTTTCCCGGAATTCGGCAATCGGGGCTCCGGACAGCTGGGTTTGCAGAGAGGTTGCTAATGATTGGGAATTAACGCCTAGTTTCCGGGCTTTGTCTTGATCAATTTCCAAATGCATCGTTTTACTTTTTTCATACCAGTTCAGGTTGACATTTTTTGTCCACGGATTGGCAGTCATTGCTGTTTCGACTTGTGTGGCGATTTCTCGCACTTTATCATGATCATAGCCTTTTACACGCAGCATAACCGGATAATCGGCTGCCGGGCCAATATTAATAACCTTGGTGTGCACCCGGGCAAACGCCACCTCATCACTGGCCAACTTACTAATCTTTCCGCGTAATTCGTCACGGGCTTTGACATCTTTCGCAACAATAATAAATTCGGAAAAGTTAGGTTTGTTGAAGGTAGGCTCGAATGTTAAGACGAAGCGGGGAGCTCCTTCCCCCACATGGTATGTATAGTAGGAAATCAGGGGATCGCCGTTAAGTTTTTCGGCAAACTGTTGCGCCACTGCTTCCGTATTTTTTACAGACGCACCTTCCTGCAACTGCAATTGAACGATCAGTTCCGGACGCGCCGAAGCCGGAAAAAATTCTTGTTTTACGTATCCCATTAAGCCAATAGAACCGACAAAGGACGTCATAACAGCAATTAATACGACTTTGCGCTGAACAAGACACCAGGTTAATACTCGTTTAAACAGGCGATAAAACGTTTTGTCGTAAAGTTCCTGTTCATTTTCGCCGCTAGTTTTGGGCTTGATTTTAATAAATTGATAGCCAAGCAGCGGTGTAGCGGTACCGGCCACGATCCAGGAGGCCAGCAACGATATGGTCACAACCGTGAATATGGTGGAAACAAATTCAGAAGCGCTGCCGATGGCAAAACCAACCGGAATGAATCCTGCGCAGGTTACCAGTTCGCCGGTCAAACGAGGGTATGCGGTAGATGTATAGGCAAAACAGGCCGCATCAAAACGGCTCCATCCTTGCTCCAATTTGACAACCATGGATTCGATGGTAATAATTGCATCATCGACTAACAAACCCAGTGCGATAATCAGGGCTCCCAGTGAAATTCTCTGCAAGTCAATGCCAAATAGCTTCATGAAAGTAAATACGATCGCAATGACCAGCGGAATACTCATGGCTACCACAGAACCCGAACGTAAACCCAAACTGATAAAACTGACAAGTAAGACGATCACAATCGCTTCGGCAAGGGATTCGATAAATTCATTAATCGAGCCTTCCACAACCTTCGGCTGGTTAACCGTCTGGTGAATTTCCAGTCCGGCCGGCAATTCCTTTTTCAGCCGTTCGATTGTTTTGGCCAGATTGTCTCCCAGCGTAAGAATGTTTCCGCCAGATTCCATTGCCAGAGCAATCCCCAGCGCCGGTTCGCCGTTATAATAAAATTTTGGTTCTGCCGGTTCGGTATAGGAGCGAGTTACTTTGGCTATATCTCCTAAACGAAATACGCTCCCATTGGCTTGCAGAGGGATATTGCGAATATCCTGCAGATTCTCAAACATGCCGGTAACCCGTAAATAGACATTATCTGATGAGGTTTCCAGCATGCCCGAAGCGGTCATCGCATTTTGCGCCTGCAGGGTAGAAGTGAGTAATCCGGGGTCAATTCCAAGTTGAGCCAGTTTACTGTTCTCTATTTCAATGTAGATTTTTTCAGTTTGCACTCCTAACAGCTGCACCTTTTTAACACTGGGAACATCGAGCAGAATGCGGCGTATTTTTTCTGCCTTTTCCCGCATTTCTTCATATGTATAACCATCGCCGGTTAAGGCGTAAATAACACCATATACTTCATCAAACCGGTCATTAAACATCGGCTCAGATACCCCGACCGGCAACGTACCTTTTATATCATTGACCATATTACGGGTTTCCAGCCAGCGGGAACGGACATCTTTTTGCAAAACACTGTCTTTTAAATTTACGTAAATGACAGTCCGTCCCGGCGTGGAGTAACTTTTCAGATAATCGAGCCCCGGCAAATCCTGCAGCTTTTTTTCAACCTTATCAGTAACTTGTTCTTCCATTTGGCGAGCAGTGGCACCCGGCCAAGCAATACTGACCACCATTTGTTTTATCGTAAAATCCGGGTCTTCCATTCGGCCTAAATTTTTATACGATAGAGTACCGGCAATAAAAAAGAGAACAAGAAAAAAATAGATAAATTGTTTGTGGCTGAGCGCCCATTCCGTCAAGTTGAATTTCTTCACAGCGAATCACCGCCCACATTGACTTTCTGCCCTTCTCTGAGTTTATGAACGCCGGCGGTTACAATCCGTTCGCCTTGTGATAGACCGCTGAGCACTTGAATGGTTCCATTGCCAAAGTTACCTGTTGTAACCGGCCGCAATGTGAGCACATCGTCTTTGATTACCCAAACCGCAGGCGAATCACCGCTTTGATAAATGGCTGACAGCGGAATATTGATCGTCTGCTGCAAATCTCCATTGGCTGCAGTAACGGCAGCAGTCATGCCCAGTTTCATTTCCGGCGGCGGATTGATTAGGCTGATGCGGACTTTGAAGGTTCGTGTAACCGGGTCAGCCATCGGAGCAATTTCTCTCACTTTTCCTTCGACAGTTGCATTCGGCAAGGCCCAAAATGACACTTTAATTTTTCCTTGCGTGCGAAATTCCCCCACGCGATTTTCCGGAATGTTGATTTCTACTTCCCTCTCACCGTCCTGAACTATCGTAACAACCGTTTGTCCGGCCCCTATCACTTGACCTGTTTCCGCGCTAATGGCGGATACAACCCCAGGGTGATCCGCTTTTAAAAAAGTGTAATCCAACTGGTTGGAACCTTGTATATATTGGGCCTGGGCCTGCCGTACTCCGGCCGCGGCTACAGTTAGGGCATTGACATACTGCTCATACTGCGATTGACTGATAGCGCCGCAATCCAATAACTCACGGTACCGTTTCACATCGTTTTCCGCTAATTGCAATCTGGACTGTGCTGAATCCAACTGGGCTGAATAATTATTTACCGTCTGGGCAACGTCCTTCGCATCAATTTGCATGAGCACATCCCCTGCCTTTACTATACTGCCCAGCTGCACCTTTCTGCTTATTATTTTGCCGTTGACCTGAAAAGCGAGCTGACTTTCGTAACGGCCGCGCACTTCTCCTGAATAGGTGTATCCTTGCGAATTAGCCTGATGACCCACTATAACAGTCCGAACAACAGGTATATAGACATCTGTCGCCTGCGTATGATTGTAATTATTCCAGATAATACCGCTCAAAATTCCCACACTTACAACCGCTGCAACATAATATAATTTCTGTTTCGGCACCTCGGTCAATTTTTTCAACCAAATCATGGTTCCACTCCTCTGTATTTTCTTTGGGTAACTTTATTTTGTTTTTCTCCTTTCCTATCGCATATCAACCAGTAGCAAGCGCCATGGCATTTTTTCGACTGACGTCGGTCAGTCTGAGTTAA
>CAYUNV010000109.1:0-10613 GCA_964446265.1 uncultured Negativicutes bacterium
TTGATTTCGCGAAGCCGAAGTTTCCCTTTAGGGTTTCGAGTGTTATAGCCTGTTGGTCCCCGAATGGGGTATTACAGGCTGTTAACGAGATAAAAAAAATTGAGGTGGAAATAGAATGGCCAAAGCAACCCGGGATGCCTATGGTGACGCGCTGAAAGAATTGGGCGCTGTCAATAACGATATTGTTGTGTTAGATGCGGACCTCTCTAAGTCAACCAAGACTTGTGTGTTTGCAAAAGCGTTTCCCGACCGGTTTTTTAACTGCGGGATTGCGGAACAGAATCTGATTGGGACGGCAGCCGGTCTGGCGGCCGCGGGAAAAACCCCGTTTGCGTCGACGTTTGCAATGTTTGCGGCCGGACGCGCGTTTGAGCAGGTCCGGAATTCGGTTTGTTATCCGAAACTGAATGTGAAAATTGCGGCTACCCATGCCGGACTGACCGTCGGCGAAGACGGCGCTTCGCATCAGGCGATCGAAGATATTTCCGTGATGCGGACTTTGCCGAACATGACGGTCATTGTTCCGGCGGATGCCGCGGAGACGAAGGCGGCGGTTGAGTTTGCCGCCAGCTATAAAGGACCGGTTTATATCCGCCTGGGACGGATGGCGGTGCCGGAATTGTTTGGCGCCGATTACAAGTTCGAAGTGGGTAAGGCGGTTCAGTTGCGCGACGGAGCAGACGTTACGCTGATCGCCTGCGGGATTATGACCTCGGCGGCAGTGGAAGCAGCCGATTTGTTGAAAGCAGCCGGCGTGAACGCCCGGGTATTGAATATGCCGACGATTAAGCCAATTGACGCCCAGGCGATCATTCAGGCGGCGAGCGATACGGGCGCGATCGTGACCTGTGAAGAACACAGCGTGATCGGCGGACTGGGCAGTGCCGTGGCGGAAGTGCTGATGGAAAATTCGCCGGTGCCGGCGGAGCGGGTTGGTGTTCTGGATTCGTTTGGCGAGTCGGGAACCCCGGCCGCGTTGTTAAAAAAATATAAATTGACGGCAGCGGATATTGCCGCTGCGGCGCAACGGGTCATTCAGCGGAAAGCGTAGTTTTTCTGCGATTTACACGGTTTATTTGAGGGACGGTTTTTTGACTGTAAAGTCAAAAAACCGTCCCTCTGATGCGCGTAAAAAAAGGGATTTGCATTCCTACGTCGAAATGCAAATGTAATATGGGCAAAAATGCCTAAGGGAGTGGGATTTTTGATACAAATGATCGATGTCTCCAAAGTGTACAGCAATGGTTCTGTAGCCCTCTCCGATGTTACGGTAGATATTGCCGCAGGAGATTTTGTCTTTGTCGTTGGACCGAGTGGAGCCGGAAAATCTACATTCACAAAATTGATTTTTCGGGAAGAGTGGCCGACCAGCGGCCAAATTTTTGTGAATGGGCGCAATATCACTGAGCTGTCGTTGCGCGAAGTGCCGTATTTGCGGCGCGATTTGGGAATTGTGTTTCAGGATTACCGGTTGCTGCCGAATAAAAGCGTGTATGAAAACGTTGCGTTTGCCATGCAGGTGATCGAGGCGCCGCGGCGGGAAATCCAAAAACGGGTCAACCATGTCCTCGATTTGGTCGGATTGCGTGAGTTGGCGCGCAATTTACCGTCGGAACTGTCCGGCGGCGAGCAGCAGCGGGTGGCGATTGCCCGGGCCATTGTGAATAAACCGCGCGTGGTGATTGCCGATGAGCCGACCGGCAACCTGGACCCGGATACTTCCTGGGACATCATGAAAATTTTTGAAAAGATCAACGGCGATGGGACGACTTTGGTTATGGCGACGCATGATAAGACGGTAGTCGATGCGATGAAACGCCGGGTTATTGCGTTTGAAAAAGGCCGCATTGTCCGTGATGAAGCAATAGGGGTATATGGCTATGAAAGTTAGAACAGTGGAATATTTTATCCGTGAGGCGTTTTCGTCGCTGCGGCGGAACAGCTTGATGAGTATCGCTTCTGTCAGCACGGTGGCTTTGTCACTGTTGATCCTGGGCCTGTTCCTGGTGATGGTGCTGAATTTGAACAATATGGCGTCGGTATTGGAATCACAGGTGCAAATTTCGATTTACCTGCAGGATAACCTGTCGGACCGGGAGATGCGGGAAGTCGGCACGAAAATTTCCAAGATGCCTGGTGTAACCCTGGTGACGTTTGTCGGCAAGGACGAGGCGATGACCCGTTTTAAACAGCGGTTGGGCGAGCAGCAAGGTTTGTTGACCGCCCTGGGCGATACGAATCCCCTGCCGAACGCGTTTGAGGTGAAGGTGGAAAAACCGGAACTGGTGAAGCCGACGGCGCAGGCGATTGCTGAGTTTAAAGGGGTTGAAACAGCCAAATTCGGTCAGGATGTCATAGAACATTTATTCAGCCTGACGAAGATGGTCCGCTGGTTCGGCATTGTGCTAATCTTGTTTTTGGCTTTGGCGGCGTTGTTCATTATTTCCAATACGATCCGGATTACGGTCTTTGCCCGGCGGCGCGAGATTGGCATCATGAAGTATGTGGGCGCTACCGACTGGTTTATTCGCTGGCCGTTTTTGATTGAAGGAATGATTTTGGGTTTTGTCGGCGCGTTGTTTGCCGTATTTTTCTTGTCGGAAGCGTATGCAATTTTGACGAGCAAGGTCTACGAATCCCTGGCATTTTTGCCGTTGATTCCGCGATCGCCGTTTATTAGTAATATCAGTTTCCTGTTGTTGGTGCTGGGCGCAGTCATCGGCGCGCTGGGTAGTACCATCTCGCTCAAGCGGTTCATGAAAGTCTGATGGGGGGATGAAAATGATCCGAAAAATACGCTATGGCATCGCAGCGCTGCTGGTTGGCGTAGTGCTGTTTTCTATGATTGGTCCAGTGTTGGCGGATGAAATTGAGCAGCGGCAGCAGGAATTGGGACAGATCCAGGAACAGATGGAAGCGCAGCAGCATCGTACGAACGCGGCCCAGCGCAAGGTAGCCAGCATCTCGGAGCAGCTGCGGGCGATCGAAGCCGATTTGGATGCGGCTCAGAAGGAATATAAGGCGATTGAAGCCAAACGGAAATATACCGAGCAGCAAATCGAAACCAATGCGGAAATTTTAGAAAAAACGGAACGCGATTTGGCTGTACGCAACCGGGTTTTGAGCAAGCGGATGCGTGATATCTATGAAAACGGCCAAGTCAACTATTTGGATGTTTTGCTTGGCGCCAATGATTTCACGGATTTTGCGACGCGGATGGAAATTTTGAAACGGGTATTGAACCAGGATGCGACGCTGATTGCCAAGGTAACGGCGGAGCGGCAACTGGTTTTGGAGAAAAGGGCCGCCTTGGAGCGCGACCGGGCTTCTTTGATTGATTTGCAGAAGGCAGCCGAAGCGACCCGCCAGTTAGCGGAAAAACGCCGTCAGGAGCGGAAAGCGGTGCTGGATTCGGCCGTGTACGAACGCGACATGGCGGAACAGGCTTATCAGGAATTGGCGGAAATGTCGCGGCAAATTGAACAGATGATCCGCAATATACAGTCCGGCCGCAGCGGCAATGCAGGTAGTGTTGGATCGGGCCGGATGATCTGGCCGCTGTCGGGGCCGATTACCTCGCCGTACGGCTGGCGGACCCATCCGATTTTTGGAACGGCCCGCTATCATTCGGGAGTGGATATTGGCGCTGATTACGGAGATCCGATCCTCGCGGCGGATGGCGGCGTGGTGATTTATGCAGACTGGATGGGCGGCTACGGCAACGCCGTGATCATTGACCACGGTCGGGGCATCTCCACCCTGTACGGCCATAATTCGGAATTGCTGGTGGGCGAAGGCCAGCGGGTCAGCAAAGGGCAAGTGATTGCCCGGGCCGGTTCGACCGGGTACTCGACGGGGCCGCATTGCCATTTTGAAGTGCGGGTGAACGGGTCGCCGACGAACCCAATGGATTATTTGCCGTAAGGCGAATGGAAAAACAATTCATCTTGCAAGGCTAACGGCAGGCAGGGCGCCTGACGGAATAGTGTAAATAGATTGGCGGTGTTGTCATTGACCAGTCGGCGTAAGCTGATCTTGGGATCCGTATTGTTGGTGTTGGTGACCTTCCTTTTGACTTCCGGAGCATTTATTTACCTGTTAGGCTTAAAAACTCCGGATGCCGCGGGGACGGTCAAATTGTTCCGGGCAATGCAGCTGATTAAAACTCGGTATGTGGAAGAAGTTCCGGCCGACCAGTTGATGGCCGGGGCGATCAAAGGGATGGTCAATTCGCTGGGCGATCCGCACTCAATCTATATGGATGCCAATATGTACAAGGAATTTATGATCCAGACGGAGGGTTCGTTTGGCGGCGTTGGGATTGTGATCGGCGTAAAGGATAAGGTGTTGACCGTTATCGCGCCGGTGGAAGGCACGCCGGGTGAAAAAGCCGGGATCAAGAGCGGCGACCAGATTATAAAAATCGATGGCCAGGAAACAAAAAATATGGCGTTGGATGAGGCGGTAGGGAAAATCCGCGGACCAGAAGGCACTCCGGTTGTCCTGACGATCCTGCGGGCGGGTTCGGAAGAGAAAGACTACCAGCTAACCCGTTCCAACATCCAGATTAAGACGGTGACCGGCAAAATGCTGGAAAACCAGGTTGGTTATATCCGCATTTCGATGTTTAACGAAAATACGGGCAATGACTTCATCCGCAAATACCAGGAATTAGAGCAAAGCGGGATGAAAGCGTTGATTTTAGACCTGCGGGATAATCCGGGCGGGCTGCTGGAAGAAAGCGTAAAAGTGGCCGGGAAATTGGTTCCCAAAGGACCGATTGTCTCGGTGGTTACGCGGGATGGGAAACGCGACGTCCATTCTTCCACTTTGGAAAAGGTACCGTATCCGGCTGTGGTGTTGGTGAACGGCGGCAGCGCGAGCGCATCGGAGATTGTGGCCGGCGCGGTGCAGGATACGGCTTCCGGCACGCTGGTCGGAGTGAAGACGTTCGGCAAAGGGTCGGTGCAGACGTTATTGCGGTTGGATATGAAGACGGCGATTAAACTGACGATTGCCAAGTACTATACTCCGTCGGACCGGTCGATCAACGGGACCGGCATTATGCCGGATGTGGTGGTGGAAATGCCGGCAGTCCAGCCGGGCCAGATGCCTGGCCAGGATGTGCAGTTGGATAAGGCGATTGAGATCATTAATACGAAGATATAAACTAAAACGGCGGGCCATTGGCCCGCCGTTTTAGTTTATATCCGCTTGCAACCAGATGTTATCCAACGCTCCGACTCTGTCGCTTAACCTCCGCTTATGGATAACATCTGGTTGCAAGTCGTTGCTAGCAGAGTGGGCAAAAAACGCTCCGACGCATCTCGTTAACAGGCTGTAAGACTCGAATTAAATTCGCTCGAAGGGTTCGTGCGGGCCACCACCCTTCGAACCCAAGCCTGACCCCCAAATATTGTAGTTTGTGACGTTGTGTGCTACTATTTTTGTAAGATCATATTGTTTGGGGAGAGAGGTGACAGGATGTTCCCCTGGTTGGAACTTATACAGTTGATTCTCCGCGGTACGCTGGAAGTATTCTTTGAATCGTTTTATTGGATTATTTTAGCGGTGGTGGGGTACCAATATTGGCAGATGCGCAAGACACAGCAGCGGATGTTCGGTGTGTACGGCTATTCGTTGGTCCGCCAGATTGCCATTGCTGCCATCTATGGAACCATTGGCGGCATTTTGGCCAGTTTTTTGCTGACGGTTGTGGGGGTCACGCTGAACCAGCTAGGCTTGTCGTATATTTGGCCGGTTGCGCTGGCGTTGATGCTGATTAATATGCGGTTCCTCTGTTTTGCCTATGCCGGCGGTTTGGTCGCGATTGCGAATGTGCTGTTTGGCTGGCCGGAGGTGAATGTGCCGCAGGTGCTTTCCCTTGTTGCCATTTTACATATTACAGAAAGTTTTTTGATTGCCATCAGCGGCCGCGCCAGTGCGGTTCCGTTGATTTTGAAACGGCCGGACGGTCGGATTGTCGGGGCGTTCAGCCTGCAGAATTTTTGGCCGCTGCCGTTGGTGTTGCTGGCGGTGTTGTCGGTGCCGCTGGAACAGCTTGAACAGGGGATGCTGTCGATGCCGGATTGGTGGCCGTTGCTGCCGTCCGGGATTACCCCTAAGGCCGGCGAAGATTTGCTGCATTTGATGTTCCCGGTGGTTGCCGCCCTGGGCTATAGCGATATGGCGGTTTCCAGCCGGCCAGCCGAACGCCGCCGCAGGTCGGCAGCGCATTTGGCGCTGTACAGTGCAACTTTATTGGCGCTGGCGTTGTTATCGGTGAAATTTTCCTGGCTGCAGGCAGTGGCAGCCTTGTTGTCGCCGCTGGGCCATGAATTTTTGATTCGGATGGACAATCGGCGTGAGATGGGGGGGCAGCCGGTTTTTGTCCCGCCGGCGCGCGGACTCATGGTGTTGGACACGGTGCATGGCGGAATCGCCCAACGGGCCGGTATTCGCTCCGGCGATGTTTTGCTGCGGTTGGGGGAGCACCTTATCAATACGAAACTGGATTTGGGGGCGGCTTTGTATTATGCGCCGTTCCGGGTTACGTTGGAATTTCAACGCGGGCCGCAGTTGCTGCAGACGGAAGTCGAATTCAGCGACGGGCAGCGGCGATTGGGTATCATTCCCGTTCCCGAAGGGGATGAACCGGTTTATATGGAATTAGCAGGAAACCGGTTTGGTATTTTTGACTGGTTAAAAGAAAAGCTGCGCCGGCGGTAAGCAGCCTAGGATAAGCAGATACGAAGGATGGTAGTATGGGGAAGTTAGTAAAATCAGAGGGATTGTATCAGGATGGGGGCGTACCGTTCCAGGTAGTGTCGCCGTTTGGGCCGACCGGCGACCAACCGGAAGCCATTGACCAGTTGGCGGCAGGGATTCAGGCCGGCCAGCGGGCCCAGGTGTTGCTGGGGGCTACCGGAACCGGTAAGACGTTTGCGGTTGCCAAGGTGATTGAAAAAGTACAAAAACCGACGTTGGTGATTGCCCATAATAAAACGCTGGCGGCGCAGCTGGCCAGTGAATTCAAGGAGTTTTTCCCGAATAATGCAGTAGAGTATTTTGTCAGTTATTACGATTATTATCAACCGGAGGCGTATATCGCCCATACGGATACGTATATTGAAAAAGACGCGTCGATCAATGACGAAATCGATAAGCTGCGCCACTCGGCCACCAGTGCATTGTTTGAACGCCGGGATGTGATCATCGTGGCCAGCGTGTCCTGCATTTACGGTTTAGGCTCGCCGGACGAATACCACGGCTTGGTGTTGTCGCTGCGGCAGGGCCAAATCCGGGACCGGGACGATATTTTGCGCAAACTGACGGCGATCCAATATGAACGGAATGACATCAATTTCGTGCGCGGCAAGTTCCGGGTACGGGGTGACGTGATTGAAATTTTTCCGGCGGCGTACGGCGAAAAAGCGGTACGGGTGGAGTTGTTCGGCGATGAAGTCGAGCGGTTGCTGGAGATAGACACGCTGACCGGCGAGGTGTTGGCGGAGCGAAAGCATATTGCCATTTATCCGGCGTCCCACTATGTTACGACGCGGGAAAACTTGTTGCGGGCGGTAACGGATATTGAGGCGGAGTTGGAAGAACAGCTGGCCGTGTTTAAGGCGCAGGGCCGGGTTCTCGAAGCGCAGCGCCTGGAACAGCGGACCCGCTATGACCTGGAAATGATGCAGGAAATGGGCTATTGTTCGGGCATTGAAAATTATTCCCGCCATTTGACGAACCGGAAAGCGGGCGAAGCGCCGTATACGCTGGTTGATTATTTTCCCGATGATTTTTTGATCGTGATTGATGAGTCGCATGTCACGCTGCCGCAATTGCGGGCGATGTACGCCGGTGACCGTTCCCGTAAGGATGCCTTGGTGCAGAACGGGTTTCGCCTGCCGTCCGCCTACGATAACCGGCCCTTTACGTTTGAAGAGTTTGAAGAACGGGTCAACCAGGTAATTTATTGTTCAGCCACGCCGGGGCCGTATGAATTAGGAAAAGCCCAGCAAGTGGTGCAGCAGGTGATCCGGCCGACCGGCTTGTTGGATCCCGAGGTGGAGGTCCGGCCGATTGCCGGCCAGATGGACGATTTATTGCACGAAATCCGCCTGCGGGCAGAGGCTCACGAACGGGTGCTGGTCACCACGCTGACGAAGAAAATGGCCGAAGATTTGACGGAATTTTTGAAGGAACTGGGTGTGAAGGTGCGGTATCTCCACTCGGAGATTGTGACGATCGAACGGGTGGAAATTCTGCGGGACTTGCGGGCCGGCGTGTTTGACGTGCTGGTGGGGATTAACCTCTTGCGCGAAGGTTTGGATTTGCCGGAGGTTTCCTTGGTGGCGATCCTGGATGCCGATAAAGAGGGATTCCTGCGGTCGGAAACCTCGTTGATCCAGACGATCGGCCGCGCGGCGCGCAATGTGAATGGCAGGGTCATCATGTATGCCGACCGGATCACCGATTCGATGCGGCGGGCGCTGGCAGAAACCGACCGGCGGCGGGCCATCCAGCGGGAATACAATGAACGGCACGGCATCACGCCGGCCACGATACAGAAAAAAGTAAAGGAAATGATTGAAACAACCCGGGTCGCGGAAACGCCGGAAACCTATGCGCCGCGCAAACTGACGGAATTGAGCCGACAGGAGACTGTCGATCTGATTGCAAAATTGGAGAAAGAGATGCGCCAGGCGTCGAAACAATTGGAATTTGAACAGGCGGCTGAATTTAGGGACATGATTGTGGAGCTGCGTCAGGGCTTAGCGTCTGGAAAAGGAGCGGCCGGTGGAACATTGCCGGAGGCGAAACCCCGCCCGGCCGCCCGGCCGCGGCGGACCAAGAAGCAAACCTAAGTGCAACCAACAGTTTCCGCTGTCGCTTGAAGCTCGGCGCAAGCCGGGTTTTCTAAGGAGTCTGAAGGAGAGAACGATATGGAGAAAAACCTCATCATCAAAGGGGCCAGACAACATAATTTAAAAAATATCACCGTAGAGATTCCTCGCGACCGTTTGGTTGTCGTGACCGGGCTGAGCGGTTCGGGGAAATCGTCGTTGGCGTTTGATACGATTTATGCTGAAGGGCAGCGGCGCTATGTGGAATCACTGTCGGCCTATGCCCGGCAGTTTTTGGGGCAGATGGATAAACCGGATGTCGATTCGATTGAAGGACTGTCGCCGGCCATTTCCATCGACCAAAAAAGTACCAGCCGCAACCCGCGTTCGACCGTTGGCACGGTTACCGAAATTTACGATTACCTGCGGCTGTTGTTTGCGCGGGCCGGACGGCCGCATTGTCCGCAGTGCGGCAAGCCGATCAGTCAGCAGACCGTGGAACAAATGGTGGACCAGCTGATGGCCCTGCCGGAGCGGACCAAATTGGTCTTGATGGCACCGGTTGTCCGCGGCAAAAAAGGCGAACATCTGAAAGTGCTGGAAGATATCCGGCGCAACGGGTACGTCCGGATCCGGGTTGACGGAGAAATCCGCGACGCGGCGGACGATATTGAATTGGCCAAAACGAAAAAACATACGATCGAAGTCGTGATCGACCGGATCGTCGTCCGGCCGGGCCTTGAAACACGGATGGCGGATTCCCTGGAAACGGCATTGAAATTGGGCGGCGGCATGGTTTCGGTTGCGATCGACGGAGACCGGGAGGTCATCTTCAGCGAAAATTTTGCCTGTGTGGACTGTGGGATCAGTCTGCCGGAAATCGCGCCGCGGATGTTTTCATTCAATAACCCGTACGGCGCCTGCCCGAACTGTACCGGCCTCGGGAATAATATGGAGTTTGATCCGGCGCTGGTGGTTCCGGATGGCAGCAAGACGTTTCTCGACGGGGCGATTGCGGCGTTAAGCAAAAATGCCAGTTCGTATTTTATGTGCCAATTGGAAGCGGTTCTGGAACATTTCGGCTATTCGCTGGAGAATACCTGGGACAGCCTGTCGGAAATCATGCAACATACGATTTTATACGGTGCAGGTGTGGAACGGTTTGTGTTTGAGTATGAAAATATGTATGGCGAGCGCAAAAAACACCATTCGCCGTTTGAAGGCGTCATTCCCTTGTTGAACCGCCGGTACCGCGAAACTTCCTCCGACTGGTCGCGGGAAGAAATCGAAGAGTATATGACGTCAAAACCCTGCCCGAGCTGTCAGGGAGCGCGGCTGAAACCGGAAACGCTGGCGGTCAAGGTAGGCGGGAAAAACATTTATGAAGTCACCTGTTTCACCGTGGCCGATTGTCTGCGGTTTTTCCAACAGTTGGAACTTACGGAACGGGAACAGATCATTGCCCGCCAGATTTTGAAGGAGATCAATGCCCGGTTGGGCTTTTTGCTCAATGTCGGCCTCGACTATCTGACGTTGGACCGTGCGGCCGGAACCTTATCCGGCGGAGAGGCCCAGCGGATCCGCCTGGCGACGCAAATCGGCTCCGGTCTGATGGGCGTGTTGTATATCTTGGATGAGCCGAGCATTGGACTGCACCAGCGGGATAATAACCGCCTGCTGGCGACGCTCAAGCACTTGCGCGACGTCGGCAATACGCTGTTGGTGGTTGAGCATGACGAGGATACCATGTACGCTGCTGACCAGATC
>CAYUNV010000110.1:0-10561 GCA_964446265.1 uncultured Negativicutes bacterium
AAGGGGATCTGTTCGGCATAGATTCGCATCCCAACCTTGCTTGCAGCGGCAATCTCATTGGCTTCACTGGCCAAGCCGTCGCTGACGTCATCCATGCTGGATGCTCCCTTAGCGGCAAGCAGAAGCGCTGCCTGGACTTGCGGGATCGGCTCCCGGTGCGCCTTTACCAATTTCGCGGCAAAAGCATAGCTTTGCCAATCGTCACGAGCCAGCAAATCCAAACCGCCGCCAGAATTGCCGAGCGTTCCGGTAATCATCACCAAATCGCCGACCTTGGCGCCGGAACGCAACAGAAGGTGCTCAGGAGCTACCTCTCCCAACACAGCGACATTAATCGCCATACCCGCTGGACTGGCCACCGTATCGCCACCGACAATATTTACACCATATTGTCGGCAAATGGCCTTCATTCCCTCATAAAGCTGAACAATAAAGTCTGCATCCGTATTTTCATTCGTTGCCAACGATACGACAGCATGGCGCGGTTCTCCACCCATCGCAGCAATATCACTAAAATTAACCGCCATGGCTTTATACCCAAGTTGCCACGGTGAAATTGTGTTTATGCGAAAATGAATATCTTCGATCAGCATATCGGTAGTAAAAAGCTGTAATTGCCGTGGATCCGGCTTAAGCACAGCCGCGTCATCACCAATTCCGACAATCACATTGTCTTGCCGGACTACGGTATCCCGTTTAATCAAATCAATCAAACCAAATTCGCCGACTTGTTTTACCTGCATGAAATCACCACATTTCAAACTGCAACGGTCCGTTGCATAAAATAAGCTGTTCCTTATGCCAGTTCTATTATAACCTGTTTAACTTCTTTTGCCTACTAATCCACGTTCTAGGGCAACCAATACGAAATTCGGCTAAAAATAAGGATAAAAAACGCAGGAATTAAACTGCGGGCGCCTAACTATACAAATGGATATAAGCAGAGGAGGACAAACATGGATAATGTTTGCTTAAAAATACCGAATATTGACCGGGTCGGATTAGTGCTGGATATTTCCCATGCATTAGCAGCCCGGCAGATTAATATTATTTCCATGGAAGTAGAGCTCAACATTATTTTCCTGGAAATCGAAAACCTTCCTGATAAACCGAAAAAAGAAGTGATTCAAGCATTAAAAAAAATTCCACAAATTTTGGATGTCTACGAAATCACACTGATGCCGCATCAAGAACGGGCAGAGCAATTAAAGGCTGTTCTGGGTTCCATTAACGATGGAATTATTGCGATTGACAAACAAACCATAGTAACCCAATATAATGCAGCAGCACAACAAATTGTCCGTGTCCCTTACGAAAAATTGCTGGGCCACCCGATTACCGATATTTTTCCCCAGGCCACTCCTTTGCTCGAAACGTTAAAAACCGGCGTTGAATATAACAACCGGGAAATTGTCCTTGAACACACAAAAAGACATTATTTGTCAAGCGGACGCCCACTGTTGGATCAGTCTAAACGCATTATCGGCGCCGTGGCTGTTTTACGGGATATCCAGGATGTACGGGATTTGGTTTATACTGTCACGGCGCAGCTGACGTTCACGTTTGACGAAATATTGTTTAAATGCAATTCCATGCAGCGCCTCATCGCTATGGCCAAAGCCATTGCCCGAGGCAGTTCAACCGTACTGATCCGCGGTGAAACCGGAACCGGCAAAGAACTTTTTGCCAGAGCTATTCATGCCGCTTCGCCACGAGCCAACAAAACATTTGTCCCGGTCAATTGCGCTGCCATCCCGGATACATTGTTGGAAAGCGAATTATTCGGCTACGAAGAAGGCGCCTTTAGCGGCGCAAATAAAGGCGGAAAACAAGGCCTATTTGAATTTGCCGCCGGCGGCACGATCTTCTTGGACGAAATTGGCGAATTATCGGCCCACCTGCAAGCAAAATTGTTGCGGGTTTTGCAGGACGGCAAAGTCCGCCGCATCGGCAGCAACCGTGAAACAGTCGTGGATGTTCGTATATTGGCAGCAACAAACCGGAACCTGGAAGACATGATCGCGCAAAACCGGTTTCGGGAAGACCTCTATTACCGCCTCAACGTCATCCCGCTCTTTATTCCGCCATTACGAGAGCGCACCGAAGACATTCCCTTGATGGTTCAATATTTCATCCGTAAATTTTCCGTCCGCCTGCAGAAAGATGCGATCACCATCAGCGACACGGCGCTGGACCGTTTACTGCATTATCATTGGCCGGGAAATATCCGGGAGCTGGAAAATGTGATTGAACGGGCCATCAATATTGTTTCCGGCCCGATTGTCCTTGCCGAACATATTATCCTTGACCAGGTGCAAAACGTTCCCGGCGCGGTAATGGTTTCCCCTCCTTCTGCCAACCAAACCTTGGCGGAAATTGTCGATCAAGTAGAAAAAGACGTACTTAGCGCCGCACTAGCCCATCACCGTACCTCACGGCGGCTTGGCGCAGCGTTAGGGTTATCCCATACAGCCGTATTAAAAAAATTGCGCAAGCATGGATTAGGTTAGACAATAAATCATAAAAAAATGCCGGGAGGTTTAGGCTCTAAACTCCCGGCATTTTTTTATTTATGATTTTTAATCATTTCTTCTGATCTTCCCAAAACTCCGGTTAGATCTGCATGGCCGGTTAAGGTTTCCACCTGTTTGCCTTCCACCAAAATCCGCACTCCGGAAATATCAGGAAATTCCGTTAGTGTATTGGCAATTGCACCTACCAACAGCAACTCTGTGGTCGACCCTCCGGGGTTCTTTTTGATGATCGCATTGCTAAAATCAACGTAAGCGACATGGTCTTTTACAGTAATGTTCCGCAATACGGTTCCCTGCGGGACAATTGCCTCAAGTTCGCGGCTTTCCGGTCCGGCAATTAGCATTTCCATAGACGCCCGCACCGGATCCTGCCCGGTTGAAACTTTACGGGTTTCCGGCATTAAGAACATCGCATCACGGGTCGGAAAATAGACGATAATTTGTTTATTACCGGCGTTCCCGCCTCCCGGCGTCTTGCCCGGATCGACCGTCTGCTCCGCCGGTTTGGTTGAATTTGCCGGCGGGTTGTTATTCTTAACGGCATCGGAACTGCAGGCAACCAACAGGAAACTGCTCAATACAAGCCATAACAGCCAAGGTAACACTTTCAATCGCATGCGCATCATTAATTACCCCCCAGTTTGGCTGCTTCGGTAAAAAAACGATCCAGGCCATTAACAATGTTTTGCGCGATTTGTTGTTGTACAGCAGGCGAACAAAGTAATTTTTCCTCGTTCGGATTAGAAATAAATGCCATTTCAATTAAAGCGGCAGGCATAAGTGTATATTTGGTCACATACAAATTGCCCCGGTAAATTCCCCTGTCCGCAAACTTGCTGTTTTGCGTCAAGGCGGAATCTAAACTTTGGGCTAACAACGGATCATACGCGCTTTTTGCGCTGTAATATACGGCACTGCCCCCTGCGGTCCGATTGGTAAATGCATTGGTATGAATGCTGATAAAAATATCTGCTTTGCCATTATTGGCAACGGAAGTCCGGGCTGATAGTTCAGCAACATCAGTCGCATTACGCCAAGCCACATCACAATCGTCCTGGCGGGTCATGATTACCTGGGCGCCGGCTTTTTCCAGCAATTTTTTCACTTTGCCCGCAACTGACAAAGTAATGGTTTTTTCATACGTTCCGGTCGAACCAATCGCACCCGGATCACTGCCGCCATGGCCAGGATCTAACACAATCACCTTATCTTCCAACCCCGGGGTGAAATGATATATAACCGGCGGAACTGGTTTATTGATATCGATTACAATGCGGTAAGGACGTTTGGCGGCCGGATCGTTGCGCAAAGTGAAAACCCGATAATCGCCGTCTCCCAGCATAGTAGGAATATCCACCAGCAACGTGCTGGTATCCTCCGTTTTTCCAACTACACTCACTTTATTAATAAAATTGCCGTCAAAATCAAGCGTATCCGGCACGCTGCCCCGTCCGGCGCCTTTGACATCAACCGTCAGGCGCGGGGATGGGCTTGCGCTCATCGAACTGCTTACTTGCACGGGACCCGAAACATCAACTACCAGACGCAGTTTGGCAACTCCGGTAACTGCATCGTTACTCACTGCCCAACGAACATTTGTCATTTCCGGCGACCCGGATTTTTCTGCTGCTTGAACGGGAGAAGTGATTCCGGCGCCCTGGATACACAAAATAGAAATGAGCAATAAACAAATGGTTAGAATATGACGCAACAACACCTTCTCCTTTCCTACACTAATAGATACTATGTTGTACTTCTCGCTTTACAATGAAAATCCTGCCCAGCAGAAGCAATGGAATCCATTTCGTACGATCAGTCTTATGAAGCTCCGCTGGTTAGGTTCTTCAATAGTTCCGCGGCTTCCGCTTTGGCTTGCGCCGTAGCGACTGCATCGACTTCCACAGAAAAAACCAGAATATCCCCCTCACACGCTTCCGCCGGCAAGTCCTGGCGAAACCAGTTCACTTGCCGGTCTTCGCTTTCGCCTAGCAATAATACGGCCCGCTCTTCTTCAAAACGGTCAATTACGGCTCTGACTTTCATTTTGCATTTTCTCCTTTATTTTTCTTTATTCACCGAATACGTTTCCCCATTGCTGGCAATCGTCACGGTTCCGTTAAGATCCGTACGGAACACGGCAATCTTCTGCTTCTCGTATTTCTTCAAAGTAGAAGGATGCGGATGGTGATAGTCGTTGTTCATTCCGGCACAAATCACTGCCGCTTCCGGCGCAACCGCGTCTAAAAACGGCTGGGAAGAGGAAGTGCGGCTGCCATGGTGTCCACTCTTCAATACTGTACTTTTTATTTCCCGGGAATATTTCCGTAAAATTTGTTCTTCTTCCGGCTGCTCCGCATCGCCGGCAAACAGCATGGAAAACTTGCCGAACGTCAGTCGCAGTACAATCGAATTATTGTTCAAATCGCTGTCCGTGCCTGTCAATAGAGGTTTCCCCGGCGCCAAAACCTTTAACAAAATCCCGGCGCCAAGATCGATCTGCTCTCCGTCAGCTACTACGGAAAACGGAATTTTTTTCTGCACGGCAGACAAATATTGACGATACAACGCTGTAGTCGTTGTCTGCCCGCTATCGTAAATCTGTTTAATGGTGAACTGGTCTGCCAATGCGGCAAAGCCACCTAAATGATCCGCATGAGGATGGGTAATCACCAATTTATCAATGGTAGTAATCCCTTCCGCCTTCAAATAAGCTACCAGTTTATCCCTCGTAGGTACATCGCCGATATCGATCAATACAACTTGCCCATTGCCCCGAAGCAAGATCGCATCGCCTTGCCCCACATCCAGTACTTTAACTATCAACGGCGCATCTTTCATTGGCTGGTTCCCTGAATTTGCGCCATTCTTACTGCTGCACCCAACCGTAAACGCCAACATACTTATCAATACCATCAACAAACCGATTACGCGAAAAAATCTGTGTCCCAAAACCATTCTACCGCTCCTTACTACCTGTAATCATATTTTTAGCCTTTAATTTTCTGAACAGCCGCCGGTATCATCGGCAATAAATCACCGGCCATCAATCCGGCGTCGTAATCGACGGCAGCCATATCGCCGGCCAGACCATGAAGGTATACCCCGGCAACAGCCGCATCATGACTGGATAATCCTTGGGCAATCAACGCTGCAATGATCCCGGTAAGGATATCACCGGTTCCGCCTGTCGCCATTCCGGCATTACCGGTCAAATTAATATATATTTCACCATCCGGAAAAGCAATGACCGTATGCGCCCCCTTCAAAACAACAATGCAGCCCCACTGCTCGGCCGCTTGCCGCGCTGTCGCAACTCGATTGTCATTAATCTCACCAATCGACCGCCCTATCAAACGGGCCATTTCGCCCGGATGCGGAGTTACCACCGGCAGCACCGAAGCGCCGCTCAAAATTTCCGCATGGCCAGCCAAGGCAAATAAGGCATCCGCGTCAATAATCAATGGACGCTCTGCCAATTGAACCACATCGCGCACCATTGCCAAAGTATCCGGGGCGCGGCCTAAGCCAGGGCCAATCGCCAACACATCATTCTCGGAAGCCAAGAGAAGGATATCCTCCAACGAACTACTGCCCAACACCCCTTTTGCGACTTCCGGCAAAGGATGCGTCATGACTTCCGTCAATTTTACTTCCATAATGTCGTGTAACCCGTCAGCAATTCCCAAGGTCACCAACCCGGCCCCCGCCCGCAGCGCAGCCGATGACGATAAAAAAGCGGCGCCGGTTAACCCTTGTGATCCGGCCACAACCAATACCTTGCCGCAGGATCCTTTATGGGCCGCTGCGTGCCGTTTCGGCAGGATCGTCCGGACGTGCTCCTTTGTAATCTGGTTTTGCTTGATCTGCGGATCCGTCAGCAATTGATGCGGTATCCCGATATCAGCCGCCACCACTTGACCGGTGTAATCAACACCGGGATAGAGCAATAACCCAAGCTTCGGCAAGCCAAACGTAACTGTACAGACAGCTTTAACGGCTTTGCCGCATATTTGCCCCGTATCAGCGTGGATGCCGGACGGAATATCGATGCTGATAACCGGTTTGGCCGCTTCATCAATCAAATCCACCGCTTGCGCAAATTCGGCACTGATTTCGCCGTGAATTCCCGTCCCCAGCAAGGCATCAACCAAACAATCGGCAAACTGGGCAGCGATCCTGGCCTTATCCCAGTCCCGATCCCGGCGTAATTCAACAATCTCTATATTCATTCGTTCCAAAATGAGTAAATTTGCTTTCGCATCGCCGGTAACAGCCGATTTTTGGCCAACCAAAAACACTTTTACCTTGGCGCCGCGGTTAACGGCATGGCGGGCAACAACAAAACCGTCCCCCCCATTATTGCCTTTGCCGGCAAACACGCAGATTCTTTTATCCCGGTAATCCTCAATGATCTTTTCTATTTCTTTTACCACTGACACACCGGCATTTTCCATCAAAACAATTCCCGGTATGCCGTATTCATTGATCGCTCGCTTATCAATCAGCCGCATCTCTGCCGCTGTAGCCACTTTCATTCCGTATCCCCCCATAATAAAGCCTGCGCAGCCGCATACAATTGCGCGTGCGTCAAAGAAATATGTACTTTACTTACCTTCAACTGTTTCGCTACTTCCGCAAAATGGCCGCGCAAAACCACCTGCGGCTGCCCCTGGTTGCCGGAAAGGATCTCAATATCTTGCCACGTTCCGCCGGAAAAGCCGGTCCCTAATGCTTTCAAAACCGCTTCCTTGCCGGCAAAACGGGCTGCATAGGAAGCAGCGCGCTGACGGCCGCGCTTCTCACAATACGCTTGCTCCTGTTCCGTAAACACCCTTGCCAAAAAGGCCGGAGTTTGGATTGCTTTTTCTATCCGCTGTATTTCAACAACATCTATGCCAATCCCAATAACCATAAATCAACCACCTTATTATCTCTCTTTGAGGTATAATTCCATCCAAAACCAGCCATCCCTGCCTATATTCTTCATTATTTCTATTTTACGCTTTGATTTCTCTTTGTTCACAATTTGTTCACAATTCCGTCATATTTTCGCCAATATTTATTACTATACTGAGATCAAGGAGGTGAACAGTATGAAAAAAACTACACTGTACATCATTATCGGTTTACTGGTTCTCGCCTTTGGCGCCTCTCTGGTTTATGCAGCCACCGGCGACAATGCCCAAACAATGCCGCAACGGGGACAATTCATGCACGAAAAAGGACAGCCGCCTGTGGCATTAACGGACCAACAGCGCCAAGAACTCGCTCCACTCTATGCGCAAATGATCGATGTGAAAAAACAAATCATGCAAAAACGAGTGGAATACGGACAAATCAGCCAAAATCAAGCCGATTACCGGGCTACGCTCATGCAGCAACGGCTGGATAATTGGCTCAAATTCGGCGCAATTGCCGGTATGGGTATGGAAAGAGGTTCCGGTCACGGTTTCGGACATGGTCCTCGCCATGGCGGATTCCAATGTCAACAACCACCGCAACAGTTGCCACAACAAGCAGAAACAAAGTGAATAACTACTAAGGATACCAGGGATAATGACATTCTACTTGCATAGACGCATATAAAGGGAACGCTGTTAATTGCAGCGTTTCTTTTTTGTATATCCCAAGATACAAAATACTTCATAGTATTATCGTATTATTCCAACTAATTCATCTTGACTTTACCCGGTAAGCAGGATAATATAATTTATATACCCCTCCCGGGGGCAGGGGATTAAAGGAGCGTGATTAGACAATATGGAACAAGTTATTGTGATCGGGGCAGTTGCTGCCGGCCTAAAGGCAGCTTCCAAGCTCCGCCGATGCGACCCGCGCGCGCAAATCACCGTGATCGACAAAAGTGAAATCATTTCGTACGCAGCCTGCGGAATGCCTTATTATGTTTCCGGCGATGTTGATCAGATCAACCAACTGACATCAACTCCTGCCGGCGCCCAACGAACTCCCGGTTTTTTTAAAAACGTCAAAGACATTACGGTTTTAACCAAAACGCTAGCAACCAAAATCGACCGTGATAACAAAACCGTAACCGCAAAAAACCTCGCAACAGACGAAGAAACGGTTTTACCTTACACCAAACTGGTCATCGCAACCGGTGCTTCGCCGCTAAAACCGCCTTTGCCGGGAATTGACCTGGGAAATATTTATCAACTCTGGCATCCTGATGACGCAAAAGCCGTTCGCTACGGGATTGATCAAGGAATTTTTAAAAATGCAGCGATCATTGGCGCCGGCCTGGTCGGCATGGAGATGGCCGAAGCATTGAAAAAACGCGGCCTCAATGTCACCGTGATCGAAATGAAAGATCGTGTTTTCCCGGCCTTTTTAGATGAAGACATCGCGGAAGCCGTCGGAAAATATGTGCGCAGCAAAGGGATTTCGGTTCTGACCTCGGAGAAAGTACAGCGATTTACCGGTAATAGTAAGGTAGAAAATGTTGAAACCGATCAGCGTACTATTCCGGCCGACTTGGTCATTTTAGCAGTAGGAGTCCGTCCTAATGTAGAGTTAGCTCGCGCAGCCGGACTGGAAATCGGCGCAACCGGTGCAATTGCCGTCAACGAGTATATGCAAACCAGCGACCCGGATATCTATGCCGGCGGCGATTGCGTGGAAACAACCAACATGATTACCGGCAAAAAAGTGTTTGCCCCGATGGGTTCTACCGCCAACAAGCAGGGCCGGGTCATCGGTGAAAATATCTGCGGCGGTCGTACTGCTTTCCGTGGGGTTCTCAATACCGCCATTGTAAAGGTAATGGATCTTTCCGTAGGAAAAGTTGGCTTGAATGAACAAAATGCAAAAGAAAACAATTATGACTTTGTTACCGTCATGGTCACCAATCATGACCGCCCACATTATATGCCGGGAGCAAAACCTATCACCCTTAAATTAATCGTCGATGCCAAAAACCGCAAACTTCTCGGCGCCCAAGCATTTGGTGAAGGCGAAATTGCCAAACGGATCGATGTAATTTCCGCTGCATTAACGTTTGGCGGCACCATTGATGATTTGTTTTCCATGGATTTAGCCTATGCACCTCCGTATAGCAGTCCGATTGACAATGTTGCTATCGCTGCCAATGCAATGATGAATAAGTTAGCCGGAGCATTGAAAGGGATATCGACTATCGAAGCTAAAGGAAAAATGCAGACAGGAAAAACGGTTTTTCTTGACGTCCGGTCCCCTGATGAGTGCAAAGCAATTCGCATCGCCGGCTGTGACAATATCTGCTACATCCCGTTGGGCGAACTACGCAAGCGGTGTGGCGAGCTAAATAAAGACGATGAAATTGTCGCCTTCTGCAAAATCAGTTTGCGCGGCTACGAAGCAGCCCTGATCCTGGAAGGTGAAGACTTTAATAACGTTTCTGTTATGGAAGGCGGCATTTTGGCTTGGCCATTCGCCTGTGAAACCGGAGAAAAAAAGTAACGCTTTGAATCGCAAAAGGACTTGGAGTCTTTATCCAAGTCCTTTTGCGATTCTTGATGCATTCAGATACGCTGACTCAGCTATTTGAGTCACCATCTACCAGCAACATTACGCTTACTTCCGCTCCCACCGCCAGCGGCGGACTATTGGCTGGAATGCAGATCAGCGAATTGGCGGCAATCGCTGATTTCAACATGCCGTTGCCCTGCATAACACTTGGCGCAACAAACATTTGGCCATCTTCCTGCCACCACCTCGCCCAGACAAACCGTTGCGCGCCTGTGCTTTTTTTAAAAGGTGCCGCTAAGCGCGCCTGTATCCGCGACCGGTGCCATGATTTGTTGCCCCCCATTTTCAGGAGAAGCGGCCGGGCGATTTGTTCGAAAGCAATGCTGGCGGCCGAAGGATTACCGGAAAGGCCTAAAAACAGTTTGCCGTCTTTTACTCCGGCTACCACAGGCATACCCGGCTTCATTTCAACCCGTGTGAACAAAATCTTGACCCCCATAGAGTGGAATACACCGCCAATCAGGTCCTTATCCCCCACAGAAGCTCCACCGGTAGTGATAACC
>CAYUNV010000111.1:0-7898 GCA_964446265.1 uncultured Negativicutes bacterium
TTTCCCCGTTGTTGCTTCTAATTCCGCCAAATGCTCTAAAATTTCCTCTTTCACACTGGCGGATAATTGTTCGCCCGCCCGATAGTATTCACGGCAAGCATCGGTTGTGATCGTTAATCCGGGCGGAACAGGCAGACCAATCTTTGTCATTTCCGCTAAGTTCGCGCCTTTTCCGCCCAGTAACGAGCGCATCGCGGCACAACCTTCATGAAACTGATAAACATATTTTTCCATGTTATTCTACCCCTCTACTATAAAATTCTAAGACCTTAGCCGCAGTCTCCTCCGTGCCCTTGCTGGTTACATCAATTACCGGGCAGCCGAGCCTGCGCATCACCTTATCGGCATACTCAAGTTCATTCAAAATACGGGTATAATTTGCATAATCAACATCTCTGGACAATCCCATAGTTTCCAGTCGTTCACTCCGGATTTCCAATAACCGGGATGGTTTAATCGTCAACCCGATGATTCGGGATACCGGAATAGAAAACAATTCATTCGGAGCCTGCACTTCCGGAACCAGCGGGACATTCGCCGCCTTATAGCCTTTATGCGCCAAATAAATACATAACGGCGTTTTCGAGGTCCGGGACACACCGACTATCACGATCTCTGCCTTCAGGATTCCCCGCGGTTCTTTCCCATCATCAAATTTTACCGCAAACTCAATAGCTTCCACTTTTTTGAAATAAGCGTCATCGATTTGCCGGATCAAACCGGGTTGGTTTTTCGGCGACACATGATAGGAGTTTTCCAATGCGCCAATAATCGGACCCATCACGTCGATGGCAGTCAACCCCAACAAACGGGCCTTTGTCTCCAGAGCAGCTTTCAGAAGGGGAGAAACGAGCGTATACAAAACAAGCGCCCCCGCCTGTCTCGCTTCCACAAGAGCATCTTCCACTTGTTGCAGTGAATTCAAAAAAGGAGCCCGGCGGATTTCTAAATGTGCAAAATTAAATTGGCTTGCAGCTGCCTTGGCTAATGTTTCCCCTGTCTCACCGACAGAATCCGATAAAATAAAAATAATCGGATGCTCATGGGTCATTTCTTGAATAATCGCAATCCCTCCCGCATCAGCTTGTTTTTTCTGCGGCGGCTCCCGAAACAACAGAAGCACAAGAAATAAACAGCTTTAATGTTAATTATGTTATACTATTTATGCCGCATTGAGTATATTATACTACATTATTTCATTGTTTGCCGCAATTATGCTAATATTTATCAAAAAAAATTATAACTTCTTATAAATTTTTTTCAACCTTTATGCTATCTACCT
Organism: uncultured Negativicutes bacterium; assembly: GCA_964446265.1. Taxonomy (GTDB): domain Bacteria; phylum Bacillota; class Negativicutes; order CTSoil-072; family CTSoil-072; genus CTSoil-072. The sequence continues at coordinate 1,283 of CAYUNV010000111.1, forward strand.
GTTTTATGTGGTGATGAATTGCCTCGCAAATTCGTTGATTGCCGGCAATCAACGAAATTCCCCGGTCCTGGCGAAAATATACAATCGTACCGCCGGCTTCTTCGACCAATAATGTCGCTGCGGCAACGTCCCATAACGAAAGCTTTAACTCCCAAAATCCATCCAAAAAACCAGCCGCTACGCAGGCTAAATCGTACGCTGCCGCTCCCATCCTCCGTATCGCCCGGGTAGCAAGCAGTAAATCGCTGAAATAAGCAAGATTATTCACCGGATTTTCCCTGACATCATACGGAAAACCGGTTGCAACAACGCTTTCCGTTAAAATTTTCTTCGAGGATACCGCAAGACGCCTGCCGTTCAAAAAAGCGCCCTGGCCTCTGATCGCCGTAAACAATTGATCCACAACCGGCGCATACACGACTCCCAGTACAGTCTCTTTTTTATACTGCAAAGCAACAGACACAGCAAAAATCGGCAGACCTTGGGAAAAATTCGTCGTACCGTCTAATGGATCCACAACCCACATATAATCAGTCGCATTGTCCTCTAAGCCGGATTCTTCCGCCAGAATGGAATGGGCCGGATAATTCTTTTTGATAAATCCGCAGATCATCTGTTCCGATTTTTTGTCAATTTCTGTTACCAGATCAATCGAGGTTGATTTCGTGTCCACTGCTAAATCTTTTTTTCCCAGATTATCCTTTTGCATTTTCCCAACATCCAACACAAGTTCCTTTACTTTTTCCATTACTGCGAAAAGATCAACCATTTTCATCCTTCTTTCCTTATTAGCCTCCTGGCTTTCCCTCTTTACTTTCCGTACTGTTCACCACCCTGTCCAACGGCGGTAACGGGGGAGCCAAGGGCGCAGGCGACTCTTTTGCTATCTTGGCGGATGCCTGCATAACCTGTGCGTTGCATTTTTCCAACTGGGCTTCCAGCTCTTTAATCCGATTCCCGCTTTGCCGTAACCGCAGCCGCAAGCGGACCTGGATCATCATCTCAATCGACAGGGCAATCAAAATACCAATCCCGGCAGCGCCTACCACAACTACCGCCAATGAACTTTCTGTTTTCCAGGTCAAAAAACTGACCGTCACGAGAGCAGCATTCTGCGCAGCAAAGATTGCAATGATCGCAGAAAACACAACGGCAAAGAGAAGGTAAAACATAATTTACACCGTCCTTTTTCTTTTTGAATTCTGAAGTTACAGGCCGAAAAATTGAATATTCTAATTCTATAATAAATTTCTCGCTTGAAGGCAAAAAATCCTGTATTACGCTTGTCCGGCTCTAGGCAAACGTTTCCTTCTCTTTTCTATTCCGGCATTTCATGATACTCTTTTATTAGAAACCCGTTGCAATACAACAGACACCTAAAGTTATTATTGGGGAGGAGTGTTGCAAATGTACCAAAACAGATGGGAAGCCGGCGAATTGCTGGCCCAACGGCTGGGTGAATACCATTTTCAATCGGTCTGCGTTCTTGGGATTCCTCGCGGCGGGATTGTTGTCGCAGCTCCCATTGCCCGTTTCTTTAAGACTAAATTAGGAGTGCTGGTCACCCGAAAAGTAGGACATCCGTTTAATGACGAATTAGCAATCGGCGCCGTAATGCCTGACGGAAGTGCGGTTCTCGATACTCTGACCATTCAAGCCCATCATATATCGAAAGACTACTTAGAGCGTACAATTGCGGCCCAACATGCAGAATTGCGCCGGCGAATGAAGCTATACACCGGCTCTGAATTGCCGCCTGCCGTAAAAGGCAAGACCGTGATTGTCGTTGATGACGGCATTGCGACCGGCTATACAATGAAAGCGGCGGTCACTTGGCTGAAAACATTGCGACCGGAAAAAATCATTGTCGCCGTACCTGTCGCTCCACCGGAAACAATTACCGAACTGGCAAAATCAGTCGATATGGTTGTTTGCCCTCAGCAGCCGCCTGATTTTATGGCTGTCGGAATGCATTACCGGGAATTTCCGCAAACTACCGATGCCGAGGCCATCGAACTGCTGCATGAATTTTGACGACTTTACTTATACCGAAATTGCGCCGGTGGTTGCATTTATGACGCAAAAGAGGGATACTAATAAATATAGACAACGAAATGAACAGGAGGGAAACCGCCATGCAAAAAAACGATCTGTTTGAAGTCAAGATTGGTGATACCGAGCGAACAGTTGATGAAGTGATCAGCAGCATTCAACATTCGGACCTGCCAATCACGCAAATCCAGCCTGTTTCCACGGCGGAAGGCCGACGCGGCGTTGGAGCCGTCCTTACCTTGCATATGGTTCCCGGAAAAATGAACGAAGATCAATTAAAACGTCAACTTAATGAATACGGGTCCTGTATGTTTCAGGTTGAATCCGTTGTCAAAATACCAGAGTAGTATATCAAGGCTGATTACTTCTCATCTAAATAAGGGGGCCCGCTTGTGTACGAGCGACAAACCAGGGCCGAAGTTCATCTCGATGCCCTGGCCGACAATGTAAAAGAAATCAAAGGATTATTGAGCAAAAAAACAAAGTTCTGCGCGGTAGTGAAAGCGGATGCTTATGGACATGGCGCAGTCCCGGCAGCCAAAACGGTATTAGCTGCCGGAGCCGATATGCTGGCGGTTGCCATCGTAAATGAAGCGATTGAATTGCGGGAAGAAGGAATTACAGCTCCCATTCTAATCTTGGGTCATACACCGTCTTTTCAGGCTTCACTACTGGTATCTTATGGCATTACACAGGCTGTATTCTCCTTCGAAATGGCCGAAGCGCTTTCACGGGCCGCGGTTGCTGCTGGGACCACCGCGAAAATTCATCTAAAAATTGATACCGGCATGAGCCGAATTGGCATTGATTACAAGAAAGCCGGAGCCTTTGCAGCCGAAATCGCCAACTTACCCGGATTGGAGATCGAAGGCGCATTTTCCCATTTCGCAACTGCCGACAGCATCGACAAAACGTATGCCCTTCATCAGTTTGAACATTTTCAAATCGCCTTGCAACAAATCGAACGAAATGGCATTAAACTCGCGATCCGGCATATTGCCAACAGCGCTGCCATTATTGATCTGCCGGAAACCCATCTCGACATGGTGCGGGCCGGCATAATCCTTTACGGTTTATGGCCTTCTCCTGAGGTCAGCAAAAAAATCCACTTGAAAGCAACGATGCACTTCAAAACCTGTGTGGCGTACCTAAAAGAGGTTCCAGCCGACACACCGATCAGCTATGGTTGTACCTACACTACCGACCAACCACGGCGCATTGCTACCTTGCCGGTTGGTTACGCCGATGGGTGGCCGCGCTCTTTGTCAAATAAAGCCCACGTGTGGATACACGGCCAAAAAGTTCCACTGGTCGGCCGGATTTGCATGGATCAATGCATGATCGATGTTACCCAAGTTCCGGAAACAAGGCCGGGCGATGAAGTAATCCTGTTTGGCGGACCGGAATTGCCGGCAGATGAAGTGGCCGGGCAAATCGGTACCATCTCCTATGAACTTGTCTGTATGGTCAGCAAACGAGTTCCACGCCAATACAGCAAGCATTTTTGCAATGAATAATTAATTAGGAAAAAACCGTTTGCGGGAGTTCTAAGACTCTCCTGCAAACGGTTTTTTTCTTCTTATTCCGGATGATGGCGGGAAAAATAAGCATCCTTCATTTTTAGCAAAAATGCCATATTTTCTCCTAACGCTTTCATACTGCGGACACCTTCATCATCCTTTATGACATCGCCGATTTTGTCGGCCAAAACATGATTTGTTCCACCAACAATGTACATCTGCATGATAGAACAGAAATGCAGCATCGAATCTAAAGTATGCGCCGCACCGGACCGCCGCAGAGCAACAACGGCTGCTCCCGCCTTTTGTGAATACATCCGTCCATTCGCCCGGCCTACAAATCCGGCCCGATCAATAAACGCTTTCATTTCGCTCGTCAGATCATAGAAATAAACCGGTGATCCCAAAATAATGCCATCCGCGGACAGCATTTTTTCGATCCACTCATTCACGGGATCATCCGTTATGACACAGCGCTTGTTTTTAGTTTTGTAACAACCATAACAGGATGTACAGCCCCGAATGCAAGTTCCGCCCACTTGGACAAGTTCCGTTTCAACATTGTGTTTCGCTAATTCTCCCAACACAATATTCAGTATCTCTGCGGTATTTCCATCGCGTCGCGGACTGCCATTAAACGCAACAACTTTCATGTCGGTTCCTCCCCCTATTTTTCGCGCTGTAAACAAGCAGCTTTTTTGTTAGCCCAAGTCACGGGCAATTACTTTCATCCGTTCCCGGATTGGCAAATTATAAGGACACCGTTCTTCGCAGATTCCACATTCAATACAGGCGGAAGCCTTTACCGGAAATTCGGCATACCGCTTGGGAATGGCATCCTTCATTCCGTAGCGGGTATACTGCAAGTGAAAGATGAAGGTTTGCGGAATATCGATCCCTACCGCGCAAGGCATGCAATACCCACAGCGGCGGCAGAAGTTTGGCCCGATTGCTTTTGCTTCCTGCATCAAAATTTCCCGTTCCTGGTCAGTGAGCGGCCGGAACTGTTTGGCAGCCGCTAAGTTCTGCTCGATTTGTTCCACTTGATCCATGCCGGGAATCGCCGTTGAAATGTCATGCTCCAAAATATAGCGGAGCGCCAAGTCGATATTTTGGATCTGACCGCCGCCCAAAGGCTTCATGACAATCCGGCCGATATTCATCTCTTTAGCGAGCGGGAATAATTCTTCCAAGGCCTGGGTTTCAATACAGTTAAACGGCACTTGCACCGTGCTGAACTCGCCTGTGCGGATCCCTTCCACCAACAAGCTGATAGAATGGCCGGTAATCCCAATATGGCCGATCTTACCGGCTGCCCTGGCTTCCTTCAAGGCTTCCAACGCTCCTCCCGGCGCTAAAACAGCATCCAGATCCTCCCGTTTCTTTATATTGTGGATCTGGTAAAGATCGATATAATTTGTCCGCATCATTTCCAGGCTAAGATCAACGTCTTTTGCCATTTTATCACGGTCTCTCGCCATGCTCTTACTGGCCAAGTAAAATTCTTGGCGGCGGCCAGATAAATAACGGCCGATTTTTTCTTCACTATCGGTGTAGGCCCGTGCAGTATCAATAAAATTGATCCCGGCATCCAAAGCAGCCTTAAGCACCGGGCCGGCTTCTTCCATGGTACAGCGCTGCATCGGCAGTCCGCCAAAACTAATTTCCGTTACTTCCAAACCTGTTTTTCCTAATACCCGTTTTTTCAGCATCATAGATCCCCTTTTCCGTGCAATCCCTGCATTTTTTCTGCTATGGTTAATTTCGTTAACCACGCACAAAACCCTTCCTCTTCTGCGGCAAGAATCGCAAAGCAAAATTAGCAATAATGCGACCATTACCCAAAATAACGGCCCCAGCAATAAGCAAATAAGATCCCTTCGACAAACAAAATCGAACTGAACACCCCGTTCCAAGAAATAGAAATGTCAACCGCCCGGCAATTGATGAATTTGGATAGCATGAGGATCATTCCTGCAAACGGCGATACAATATAGGAAATCGTCCCGCCCAAGGCCAAACAAAGCGCTATGGAAATCGCCGGTATCGGCAATTGCAGGGAAGTCAGGATATGGCCAAACATGACAATGGAAATAAAAGGATGAATACCGACGACCGCGCATAAAATCAACAATACCGGGATCACTGCCAAGGCGGCAATCCCGATCGCATTGGCGCCGGTTTGCAAATACGGTTGGATTAATGTAAGCACACCGGTTTTTTGTAGTGCGGTCGAAAAAATACCCATGGAGATAAATAATGGCGCTAAATCAACCGTCTTTAACAGATCCTTCTGCCAATAATTGCGCAAAGTTGCTGTAAAACCGGGTCGTTTGACAAAAAACAGGCTCCAGAGCAACACAACAATCGCACCGGCAAACATAATCCGGTTCGCGGCGGAATAGCCAAAATTATTTTTTTCTAAGAGGATGATAAAAAGCAAAAGACCGGACACAACGGCAAAAACATGAACAGCCTTGCTGGCTGCCGAGCTTTCCTCCGCTTGCGGTTCAGTCTCGGAACTCAAGTTTAAATCCGCTGCAGCGGCTAAATGCAATTTTGCTTCGAGAAAATAGGAAGTCGCCATACCGATCACACTGAACACCATGCTGGGAAGCAAAATATCACTCCATTTGACTCCGGTTGCCTGGATAACCAGCATAACGTTGATGGCTCCCGGCGCCCATAAGACCACGAGGCCAAACCCGCGGGTAATCGCCGCCGAAATAAACCGTTCATAATGAGTAATCTTGCCTTTTAACGTATCGCCCAATAACGTAACCATAACCGGAATAACACCAAAACTTAAAATACTGGCCAAAATATGACTAACAAACGTAGTAAACAAAAACAATGTTTTTTCTTGCTTAAACGATTTCGTCAGCCAGTGCCGAACTGCCGTATGGTAATTACCCAGTTGGATAGGGATGGAATACAATTGCATGATTGCCAGTATGGAAATCAGACTGGTCATCGAAGTTACTGCCATCATCCAGACCGGAAATGGCTGGTGAAAAAACAGCAGCAAGCCGACGCCCAGACCT
>CAYUNV010000111.1:7963-10363 GCA_964446265.1 uncultured Negativicutes bacterium
ACACAATGGTAATTTTTTTAAATCCTTTGCCCATCAACGGGAGACTGGAAAAAAGAACTGCAACCGCCGCAATAAATGCCGTCGACGACAAATTTACCGATATAAGCGGCATCAGAAACTGCAGAGCAGCCAACAGCAGAATAGCCAGTTTACAAAAAAAAGACATTGTGCTCCCCCTATCTCCCTAAAAACTCATAAGACTCCGCCCGAAAGGCGGAGTCTTAAAAACTGGTACACCAGAAAGTATAAATTGTATCTGGTGTACATAAGTGCAACCAGCGGCTTCCGCTGTCGCTAAAAGCTCGGCGCAATCCGGGTTTTCTAAGTTAAGCTCGGAATACACGGCACGGCAAACCGTTATAGGTTGAAGTTCCGATCAATGGATCGGAAGCCTCAAAATCGGCGTTCGTTAAAATATTGGCATTGGCAATCCATAAACCGCCTAAACTTGGCTCGGCTTCTTGCATTTCCGGATACCACCAGCCATATTCAACACTCACAACATCATCACACATAGTAGAAATCTTTACCACGAAGCGGGCTTTGCCTCGTTCTGTTTCAACCCACACCGGACAGCCATCTTCCAATCCTAACCGGGCAGCTGTTGCAGCGCTCATTTCCGCCCATGCTTCCGGATGTACGGCCCGTAATGTATCGAATTGGCGAAAACTCGATGCATAGTACGGCTGGAATCGCGCACCGGTAATCAACCGCAAAGGAAACTCCTCTGGTTCGTCCAAGGTCCCTTTCGGTACCGGCAGGGGGTCATAGCCAATCTCGGCAAACAGTTCACTAAACAGTTCTATTTTGCCGCTGATTGTGGCAAAACCAACCGGATTTCCGGTTTGTGGATTAACTTGCATGTATTTTTGATAATCATCCGGTGGAAAATACAGACCCTCGGAACAAAAATCATTCCAGGTAAAGCCAGTCGGTTCCAGCGTTGCTTCCAAGCTATCGACCAGGTTTTCCCACGGCCATTCTTGTTCCTGTCCGAGCCGCACACCCAGTTCCCGCCAAAAGTCATAGTCGGTGCGGCGTTCGTAATAGGGTTCAACCGCTGGAGCGCCTCCATAAGCAATGTTCGCGGTCCCGGCTTTGGTTTCAAACAACGGCCGTTCCAAAGCGCCGGCGCTGGGCAACACATAATCAGCCAACATCGAAGTAGGTGTCGGAAATAGTTCTAAAACAACCAACAAGTCTAAACTCTTTAAGGCTTCATAGATCAACTGCGAATCCGCCTGGGTTAACAACGGGTTCGTCGCCATGACAACCAGCGACCGTACGGGATACGGATCGCCCGTCACCATAGCCCGCCATACCAGGTTCGGCTGGGCAGACGTCAAGTAACGCATCGGCAAACGTTTGCCATGTTTCATCGTCAATTCCCGGACCCGCTCGTAACCGGCATAGGACTGCAAGGATAATTTGTTTAATTGCTTCTGCCGAGCCTCTTCCGGGAACTGTTCGCTCAATTCCAAATCGAGTTCGGGAAGAAAGTCCGGCATTTCATTCAAATGCGTAGCGCCCGGCAAGTCAACGTTGCCGGTAATCGCTTTTAAGATCGCTAATGTATGGTGGGTTGGAACACTATCGCAGCCGATTTGGTCAATCCCGCGCCCCGAAAACAAAGTGGCCGGCGCGCTTTGCGCATACAAGCGAGCCGCTTGCATAATCGTTTCCGCTGCAATACCTGTAATGTTTTCCACATAGGCAGGAGTGTAAGCAGCGACATGTTCTGCTAACCGGTCAAAACCATGGCACCATGTATTTACAAACTCTTTATCATACAACTGTTCTGCAATAATGACATGCACCAAGCCCAAGGCTAAAACACTATCGGTTCCCGGCCGCACCGGCAGCCATAACGTAGCCAGTTCCGCAGTCCGGGTTCGCCGGGGATCGACCACAATGATCGGTTTCCCTGTTTTTCGGAACCGCACTACTTCGCGCCATAACAAAGAATTATCCGACTCCGACGGATTCACGCCCCAGAACATCGCACAACTGGTGTTCTCCGTGTCCAACTCACTTTCCATCGGCCAGCCAAAAACCAGTGTATTCAGCCATGTCCCGGGGTTCCAGCAAATTTGGCCGATTCCCATGTTGTTCGGACTGCCAAACAAATTCATGAAGCGATGCAGAGGCCAATAAATAGCATGAGGTCCGCCGATGCAAGTAGCCAGCATCTCCGGACCATACTGTTCTTTGAGAGCATGCATTTTTTCGGCAATTTCATCCATTGCCTGCTCCCAAGAAATTTGCTGCCATTGTCCGCTGCCACGTTCCCCCACCCGTTTCAGCGGGTAATTGACCCGCTGGGGATGGTCAATAAATTCTGGTGCCAGCCGCCAGCGACGGCACCCTTTTTGAATATTTTCATCACCGGGATATTGTGTG
>CAYUNV010000112.1:0-10353 GCA_964446265.1 uncultured Negativicutes bacterium
ATAAAAACAAACATTTCTTACGGTTATCCTTTTGAAATCATTTCAAAGAGGACGAAGCGATATTTGATTATACAGTGGTGACCGACCAAGATTTTGATCAGGTCATTATCGAACTGAAAAAAGCGTAAGCGAGCAAAAATTCGGCGTGCTTTGGGAAGTGGATCTTCCTGCCAAACTCAAAGAAAATTAAACAAGCAATTTGCCTGAAATGAAATACGAGAGGCAGTCCCGAAGAACATGCCCCTCGCTGTGAAATTCTATCAAATCCATTTTTTGCCGATTTCATTCAAGCCTGCTCGTCCAAGATCTTCTGGCGTCATGACGACATGAAATTCGACATCTGCATTGAAAGCTAAAAACCAAGGTTCAGCAAAACCAGGGACTTGTGAAGGATCAGTCAATTCGATGATCATAATGACGCCACGCTGACCATTGTAATTTGTAAAATAGACCGCTTCAGGTCTTGTTTCTTCGAGAATGTGTTTAATTTTTTCTTCCACACTCCCATCTTTCACCAAATTATTGAATGTTTCGTTCGGAAATTTAGCATGCAAAAGCATTCGCATTTTCATTCTCCTTTCACGTAAAGTCAACCGATAATATTAATGATTAATAGGTCGATGAATTTTCTGACTATTATAACTATTTTTAGTGTAATAATAATAACGAGTCCTGTCAAGCTTATTGAAAATCTAAAAAGCCGACTCCAATCTTTGAAACTCTGCTGGTGAAAAACTTTTAGGAGGGCGGTTACGATGCAAAAAATTATTCCTCATTTGTGGTATGACAAAGAAGCCAGGGAAGCTGCCTCGTTTTATATTAGCATATTTGACAAATCGAAACTGTTGGGATCAACAATTATCGAAAACACACCGTCAGGGGAAGCAGAATTCGTAAGATTTCAGTTGGGTGAACAGCAATTTGCGGCAATAAGCGCAGGCCCGTATTTCAAATTTAATCCAGCCATCTCGTTCATGGTGACATGTTTTTCGGTTGAAGAAGTGAATAAAAAATGGGCGGCGTTAGTGGAAGGTGGAGCTTCAATAATGCCTCTTGGCAATTATCCGTTTAGTAAGCGATACGGCTGGCTTCAAGATCGGTATGGATTATCCTGGCAGTTGATATATATAGACGCAGGGTACTCTGGGCAATTTATTAGGCCCAATTTACTGTTTTCTCATACTGTGTGCGGTAAAGCTGAAGAAGCAATTCATTTTTACACGAAAGTGTTTGATGATTCACGGGTAGAAATGATAAGCAAATATGGAATTGGAGAAGCTTCTTCGGTGAAAGCAAATATAAATTATGCAGCTTTTCAAATTGGCGGATACAATTTTTCGGCAATGGATAATGCACATGAAGTAGAGTACGATTTTAACGAGGCAATTTCATTCATGGTAAACTGCAAAGATCAAACAGAAATCGATTATTACTGGAATTCGCTATCGGCCGTACCCGAAGCGGAGCAATGCGGATGGCTCAAAGACAAGTTTGGTGTATCTTGGCAAATTGTGCCGGAAATCATGAGCGAAATCATGTTGGATGGCTCGAGAGAAGAAATCTGTAGAGTTATGGCAGTTTTGCTGAAAATGAAGAAATTGGACATAGGAATGTTGGAAAAGGCACGAAGTGGCTAAAAGGGAGAAAGATTTGTTAAACGGAGGCGAAGGATATGTTTGATTATCTCAAACTGATTGGCAGGCGGGATAGCCAATTCATAAACTTGACATAATTTGATAAATAATTATCGAAAAATTCGAAATTATTTATCAAATAAAGGCGAAACAGTATTCAAATGTAGTATAATATGAATAAGTAGTTTTGAAATTATTTCAGCATACAAAGATTGGCAAACTTGCCAAAAGGCAAGGACGCAAAGCCGTGGGTCTAAAAGCCACGGAGAACAGGCTTATGACTGCCAGGCCGCACCGGACTATTCGGTTGTGACCTGGCAGTTTTAATTTTTTTTGTATATCTGCGAAAAATTTTTAAAATGATATTCATAAAACGAAAGGAGAATTTGTTATGAAAATCATTGAAGTTGGTGACTATGCCCCTGATTTTTCTTTAAAGGACAATCAAGACAAAATTATTAAGCTATCTTCTTTTCAAGGGAAAAAAGTACTGTTATCATGGCATCCATTAGCTTGGACGGGTGTTTGTACGGACCAGATGAGATCATTAGAGGTAAATTTTGAAGCCTTTGAAAAGCTAAACACGGTACCACTAGGACTTAGTGTTGATTCTGTATTCTCTAAAAAAGCTTGGTCTGCAGTCATTCTTGTTCAAAAAGTTAGTCTCCCTGCTGATTTTTGGCCGCATGGAAAAGTTGCTCAAGAGTATGGAATATTTATCGATAAATTGGGGATATCAGAGCGGGCAAACATTATTGTCGACGAAAAAGGGGTTGTACAGTGGGTTAAGGTGTATCCGATGTCTCAACTACCTGACATTACCGAGGTTCTGCAAGTTTTATCCGGTTCAGGTTGATCGATAATTTTTTGTTGGCTTCAAAAGAGGAAAAAGGAGCTGGATCGAATGAGTAATGTGCAAGAATTATCTGCGGAAAAATTGCGTTTTCGTTGTAATCCCAACATATTTCCTTTTACAACAACGGCGGAAGTATCTCCTATTGATACGGTAATCGGGCAGGATCGAGCAGTAAAGGCTGTAAATTTCGGGTTATTTACGAAAAATCTAGAATACAATATTTATGTATCCGGTCCTTCCGGAACTGGTAAATTGACTTTTGTTGAAGTATCGGTCAATAAGGTAGCCTCCCAAGAAAAAGTACCCTGCGATTGGTGCTATGTTAATAATTTTGTTAATCCGGCCCAACCAATTGCACTCTCACTGCCGCCAGGAGTAGGAAAGGTTTTTGCCCAGGAAATGCAGGAACTGATTGATAATCTCAAAACAGATATTTCAAAAGTATTCAGCAGCGATGATTATGAACAAGCTAAATCGGCGATTGTGAATAATTTTCAGGAGCGGCGGGCGGTGCTAATTGAAGAGTTTAATCAACAGGCCGAAAAAATTGGGATTATGCCGCAATGGTTAACTACTGGTTTTGTTAGCGTGCCATTGGTGAATGGGAAACCGATTACGCCCGAAGAGTACCAACAACTTAAGAAAGAAGAACGGGAAGAAATTGATAAGAGGATGATGGCCGTACATGAAAAGGCAAAGGAAGCTGTTCGGACTATGCAGCAAATGGAACGCTCCACGCGGGACGAGTTAAAAGCGCTCGATACAAAGGTAGGTTTGTTGGCTGTTGGCCATCTTATTGATGAGTTAAAAGAGAAACACAAGGGACAGGATCAGGTAACCGCGTATCTTGATACGGTGCAACAAGATATTGTGAAGAATATTAATGATTTTAAGCCGCAGCAGCAGGAAGACGAAGCAAATCCGATGGCAATGTTCAAAAAGAGCATGCAAGATGCTATTCAAGATAAATATAAAGTGAATTTGTTGTTTGATAATTCCATTGTAAAAGGGGCCCCTGTTGTGATCGAAACCAATCCAACATATTATAATTTAATCGGTCGTGTTGAGTATGAAGCTCGGATGGGGTTTGTTGGTACCGATTATACAATGATTAAGCCGGGTTCCTTACACAAGGCAAATGGCGGCTATTTGATCATCCATGTCAAGGATCTGCTGTCCAACGTTCAATCCTATGAAGCGCTGAAACGAGTCTTGAAAACGAAGCATCTGCACATTGAAAATCTAGGTGAGCAGTTCGGTATGTTGGCAATGGCGTCGCTGAAGCCCCAACCAATTCCGATTAATGTGAAGGTCATTTTAATCGGCAATCCGTTATTTTATCAAATTTTATATCAATATGATGAAGATTTTCAAAAACTTTTCAAGGTGCATGCCGATTTTGATGTGCAGATGGCAAATACTCCTCTTAATATTCAGAGCATGGCGGCGTTTGTCAGTTCGACGGTAAAACGGGAAAATTTGAAACAGTTTGATCGGCTGGCAGTCGCAAAAGTGGTAGAATATTGTACCCGTTTGACGGAAAACCAAAATAAACTGACTACCCGTTTCAATGAAGTAGTGAAGCTATTGTGTGAGGCGGATGTTTGGGCGCAGCTAGACAACAGTGACGTAATTACCGAAAAACATATTAAACAGGCAATTGAAGAAAAACGGTTCCGCGCCAACAAATATGAAGAACGACTTCAGGAACTGTTTGCTGAAGGAGTACTGCTGCTGGATACCGAGGAAGAAAAGGTAGGCCAGGTGAACGGACTTGCGGTGTTGTCGGTCGGTGAGTATATGTTCGGCAAGCCTTCCCGGATTACGGCGAATACATATCTCGGCCGCAGCGGAATCGTGAATATCGAACGGGAAACCAAGATGAGCGGTACCACCCACACCAAAGGGGTGTTGACGCTAAGCGGGTACATCGGCCAGAAATACGCGCAGAAGCAGCCGCTGACGCTGACTGCCAGTTTGACATTTGAGCAATTGTATGAAGGTGTAGATGGTGACAGCGCTTCCAGTACGGAACTGTATGCGCTGCTGTCAAGTTTATCAGGAGCGCCTATTAAACAATATATTGCAGTTACCGGCTCAGTAAATCAAAAAGGCGAAGTTCAGCCGATTGGCGGTGCAACCGAGAAAATCGAAGGCTTCTTTGCCGTATGCAAGATCAAAGGGCTGACAGGCCGTCAGGGTGTCATGATCCCTCATCAAAATGTCGCTCATTTGGCATTGAATGACGAAGTCATTCAGGCTGTAGAGGAAGGTAAATTCCACATTTATCCGGTTAAAACGATTGATGAAGGGATCAGTGTGTTGACTGGCGTAGAAGCGGGAATTGCCGACACGGAAGGTAATTATCCTCCGGGAACCATTCACTATCTTGTCAATCAAAAACTGAAAGAATACACCGATACCATGATTAAACTTGGCAAAGCAAGCGAAGGCGATGGTAAAGCCAGCAGTGAGGAAAAGTAAAATAGTGTGATCCAATTGGAAAAGGATTGTATATTGATCTGATGGTTCCAATATTGAATAAAGTGAGGTGTATGATCATATGGGTCAGGCAAATGATGCTTCAAGAGTTTTTAATGGGGCGCTTTTCCCAAAGACAGGAGAATATAATGTTGATTCAGTGCACAGCTTTGCCGGATTTTCCGTACAACACTTCGTTGTGGGACAAGTGAGGGGGCAATTTAGTTCTATTGAGGGGAAACTAGTAATTGCAGATAATCCGCTTCAATCTTTGCTTGAAATTAGTGTGGCTGCCGCAACGATAAATACCCAAAACCAAGCGCGTGACAATGATTTGCGCAGTGCTAAATATTTGAATGTAGAGAAATTTCCTACCGTAACATTCCGTAGTACAGGCTTCGTTCCAGAACCGTGCGGAAAATGGACGATCAACGGGAATTTAACGGTCTGCAATGTTACTTATCCGGCAGCTTTGGCAGTGCGTTTTTGCGGTTTCGTGGATGATCCATGGGGCAAAACACGAGGTGCTTTCCGGGGAAAAACTAAAATTAACCGTAAAAATTTCGGGCTTAGTGCTGATTTAGATATGCACACGGGCGGGACAATGATTGGCAACGACATTGGTATTCAGTTTTCTGCGGAGTTTCTGCTTCAAACATGAAGTTCTTTTGATGGGCGGAGCATCAGTATCATACCTTTATGAGACGAAACAACATTTCCGCTGCTTGCCGGCAGAGTTGCATATAACCGACCTCATCAATAACTAGAAGATCTGGACGCAGATACGCTTCTATCTTTCGTTCGAGCTTATTGTTATTCAAAGCTTTTGTTAGGTCAGCAATTAAATGGGGGAAGCAACGTAAAATCAAATTCTTCCAGTGTTTTCTATGCGTAAGGAGAGTTTGATCCGCTTCCTTATTACGGCGTTTTCGTTCCTGCTTTTCCACTTCCAACAAGCTGGAAAGAAAGGACAAGTAAGTCATACCTCCTTGCGTCGAAACGCCTATTCCACAACGGCTTGCCGGCTTCGCTGCTGTCAGTGACGGTTTTCATTCTATTCGTTAAGATAACTTGTGGAACACCGTCAAAATATTCGAAGGCATTCATGATACAGCGTAATAAACTTGTAGAAATCGCATCGCTTCGTGAATTCAATATTTTGGCTCTTAAGTTCCCTAAAGTCATGACAAATGTGAGAGTTTTGTGAATAATGCCCCGTTCAATTATAGCCCGGCGGTGACAGATCTTTTTTTGAAAATGATGAGGTGAATTGTGCATGAAGAACAGGAAAGTTTTTTGGATTCATGTGTTGTTATTCATGATGATTGTTACAATATCCGGAAGTCTTACAAATGCAGAACCGGCATCTGAAAAGAATACCGTTATTATTCAGGATTATTCTTTTCAGCCAGATGAGATAACTATACAAAAAGGAGACACAATAACTTGGATAAACAAGGATTCTGCGGGTCATACCGTCAAAGAAAGTTTTTTTTACAGCGGAGCATTGCGTGAAGGTCAATCATTTAACAAACTTTTAATGAAGTAGGAACGTTCGATTATTATTGCACTCTCCATCCGAGCATGAAAGAACGAGTGATTGTACAATAAGTGATTTAAAACCCGAAAATACAAGCTTGACAAGGGGGTGATTATTAAGCTATTGTTCTAGCTCTGATAAGCCATTGAAAATAATGGATAATGACTCAAAGATATGAAGGAGGGTTATTTTGTGAACAGGAAAGCTGCTGTGACGATTACCTTTCTATTGATAGTCTTATTTTTGACGGCAAATACGAATATAGGGTTAGCTCAAATGGATTACACTGTCATGACTGCCCAATCGTCTGATTTTGGTAAATATATTGTTGATGGACAAGGGAAAACTCTCTATTATTTTACAAAAGATATTTCAGGTGTCAGTAATTGTAAAGGACAATGTGCTTCGTTATGGCCGGCGTTTTATGCTGAAAAGATAATAGTATCGGTGGAGTTGGATGCCGCTGAATTTGGTGTAATTACGCGTGAGGATGGGATGAAACAAACTACGTTTAGAGGTTGGCCGCTTTACTATTTTAGTAAAGATATGGCGACAGGGGATATCAAAGGGCAAGGGTTCAATGGGGTATGGTTTATCATAAAAGTGAAAGAGTAAGACCAGATGTCCGTGAACAGTATTTTTCAAGATCGTTAATTGTATATAAATCCAATCGTTTGGAGAGTGGAGATTTTGAAAGAGTTGGCAAGTATAATATCGATAAGCATAGCGGTACCGCGTTATGTGCTTCAACAAAGCGAAATCAAACAGTTTGTTGCTCCATTATTTCAGCAATGCACCCTATGAATGAAAGGAACAGAATGAAAGGAGTGGGTAATATAATGGTGGCGAAAGTAACAATTGATCGGGATGGATGTATTAGTTGTGGAATGTGCTGGGATACATGTCCGTCAGTTTATGAACAAAATACAGAGGATTCAAAAAGCCAAATCATTTTCGCCTTGCAGGATGCGGGAAATCCGGCGGTAGGTAAGATCCCAGACAATGATGTTGAATGCGCCCGTCAGGGTGCGGATGTTTGTCCGGTGAGCGTGATTTCCGTAGAGTAACACTTCAATGGGAGTGGCGGGCGGCTTTTTTTCACTGTCGATGAACACGTGAAGAGGTGAAAAAATGTGGTTAATAGAGCATCACTATTTATTATAATATTGTTTTACATTTTTATTGCCGGGTTGCCAATATGTTCTGCTGCTGATCCGCAGCGAGTCGCAATATTACCGGTGTCGTTTTCTCATAGTTATATCGATAAGGATGTGGAGGCTGTTATTGTCAAGGCTTTGAATGACAAATTTCACACTCCATTATCCAAGATTGTTACTATCTTTGAGATAATACCCGGTAAGGAAATTCAAAGTGCGACAGAAGTTGAGGTGGGAGCAAAAAAAATTAGGGAATTTAAGTTGGATCGACTTCTTCTCAAGAATATTGCCATGAAAACAAATGCCGATATTGTAATCGGAGCGGAAGTGACCCAATTTTGGACGGTTCAAACAATGACGTGGCGAGGGGATTTGCTTCGCGAAACATCTTTGGGAATAAAAATCATGGTTTACCACAGAGCGACAGACAAGTATATTGTGCAAAAAGACTATGATTTTTATGACGACTATGAAAGTTCATGGGGGCAACCGGATTATATGGCGGATCAAATGATGTTTAAATTATTGAATAAAATACCGAATTATTCAGGTCTCACAACGCAACAGTAAAGCATTCCATAAGACGATTTTGGGTTGCAATAGATGCTCATTTATTTCAAAATGCGAGGAGGGTACGAAAATGATTGTGGCAACAGAAAAAGCAGAACGGAAAAATTTCAATAGCCCAGATGAAGTGAGGAGTTTTCCAAATGGAAAATTAGAATTAATCAATATCGGAGGAGCAACGGTTGGACGTGCGACGTTTTATCCGGGGTGGAAATGGTCAACCTCGCTTCAGCCCATTGTTAAAACCAAGAGTTGCGAGGCGCCTCATTTTCAATATCATGTTTCCGGCAGATTGATGGTTGTGATGGATGACGGAACGCAAATCGAGTGCAATCCGGGTGATGTATCGTTACTGCCTAAAGGACATGATGGATGGGTGATAGGAGACGAACCGGCTATTGTAGTGGACTTCCAAGGAATGATCGACTACGCAAAAGAAAAGAAATGACAAACGATTTTGCCGTTAAATCTGTTTTAAAAAATTCGATTATGATTTAATTGTGCGTTAAAGAGCAGGAAATATTCATTGAATACGGATGGTAATTTATAAGAACAAAATTATATCTGGGAAAGGAGTTTGAGCTATATATGAAAGGAAATCAACAATTAATCAGTACATTGAATTCCCTTTTAGCGGACGAACTGAGTGCCATTAATCAGTATATTGTTCATTCTGAAATATGTGCCAACTGGGGCTATGAAAAACTTCATGGTGCGTTTGAAAAGCGTGCCATTGATGAAATGAAACATGCGGAGAAACTTATTGCCAGAATTATTTTCCTTGAAGGAAATCCAGTCGTATCTGAACTACGGAATATTAGCATTGGCAGTGATGTGTCAAACCAGTTAGAGAAAGATCATGCTTTAGAAATGGGGGCAATTGCTTCTTACAATGCGGCCATAAAACTGGCAGGTGAAGTAAATGATTTTGCCACTCGGGAAATACTAGAACATATCTTATCTGACGAAGACAGACATATCGATGACATAGAAGAACTGCAAGATCAGATTCAGCATATGACTTTACCAATTTTCTTAACTACGCAAACGTGATAATACATTCACTTTAGTAAAAGAGCGCTTCGAAACATCAGCTTCAAAGCGCTCTTTTCGTACTAAGATTCTCTTATTGTACCGTAATAGTTTTTTCGCTTTCCCAAACCCCATGAATATTGCAATAAGCAATAGCAACTAATGTTCCTGATGAAGTTAGTTTAACTGAAACGCAAGAAGCGGGTTCTGCATATAGTGGTCCTTTGTTAGCGCCTTCAACCGACTCTCCGTGTGCATTGTATTCAAAGGCAGCCACTTCAATGCCAAATTTCGATCCGGTTGGTTTAAAATATAGCTTAATCCATCGGATATGGTGCTCGGTGGTATTTGGATGAGCGATTTCTTTGCCGACACTGACCGTTATGAGGAATTTTTCACCAGTTTTTACTGCTTCAGGAGCCTCAATAACCGGAACATGCTTTTCTGTCTTCCAATCTGCGCTCTGAACTAAATCAGCAAATTTCATAGCAAATCCTCCTTATAAAAATTTGAGTAATACGCATTTCAGTCTAATTTCAATGCGCAATATAATTTTATCATAATATTCTGAAATAAAAAACCGATACATTTTGTTCATGCAATTCTGAAAGGAAAGATGGTAGAAAGGAGAGGGGACATAAGGGAAAAACTGATAAAACACTGGATCGTTGAGTGGTTTCTGGTCATCATTAAGCCTAACTGGAAAAGTCAGATATGAACTTTGAATTATTATAAGATTATGCTTCTTGATTTTTTTACAACTTAATTTCGAAAATTTTCGGAACAGATGTGTAAAAACATAAAAAATTGTACGACTTAATTTTTTAAATGGTACATTTTACCGACGTGTTTATGCGTTTTTTAAGACGAAATTTTTACGACATAATTTCGATTCTACAATTGTTGTAGAATTGAAATTATGTCGTAAAACTGGAAATTAAGTCGTGAATAGTCGCCAAAGTCGTATATAAAAATGCGGCTTTTTTTCGTTCATCATAAAATCTCTTTTATGATGAACATAATTGTAACCAGCGGATTATACCCTCGCTATTGAAGCTCGGCACAATCCGGGTATTCTAATTTCTA
>CAYUNV010000113.1:0-10303 GCA_964446265.1 uncultured Negativicutes bacterium
CATCCTGGGAAGGTTGGGCGAGCGATGATTCAGAGTCAGGAGAACTGCCTATTTGACAGTCACCGTTAGACCCACGAGCGATGGGAAGGGGATTTTTTACAGAGTCTACCTTCCCCCCGGCTTATTTCCTATGCCGGGGGGATTTGTTGCAATGATTCATAATGATTCATTTTGTAACAAAGCCTCCCTGTGGCACAGGGAGGCTTTTTGTATATAATTATTGGTTATTGAGGTTTATGATGAAAATTCCAAATCGTTTTACCTTACTGCTTATTCTTACTGTTTCATTGATTCTCACCGGCGCAGTGGCTTTAAATTTGCCGCAAAAAAACGTAAAACCGGCATTGCATAACTATCAAGATGCTTTTTTAACCGGAAACCTCCACTTTCCTACCGGCAAACCGCAACGGATCGTTTCCTTGTCACCAAACATCACAGAGATTTTGTTTGCCTTGGGAGTTGGAGACCGCATCGTAGGGGTTACCAGTTTTTCCGACTACCCGGAAGAAGCAAAAACCAAACCTTACGTTGGCGAATATGAAGCCCCGGATATCGAGAAAATCATTGCCCAAAAACCGGATCTGGTCTTTGCCTCGGGAGAAGCCAAAGAAAGTCAGTTGTTGGTATTGGCACAGGCCAATATTCCCGTTGTCACGGTCAACCCGAAAAATTTGCCGGAAATCATCGCCGCGATCGATCTGATTAGTGTTGCGGTTGACGAACCGGCACGCGGCGCAATATTACATGAACAATTCACTTCGCAACTGAAATCAATCGAAATTCAAACAAGCCAGCTATCTTCCAAGAGGATTTTTTTGGAAATTTGGGATATACCACTGTTGACGGTCGGCGGCAAATCGTTTATTAACGACATTGTTATCCGGGCCGGCGGACAAAATGTCGCCGCCAAAGTTGAAGCCGATTACACGCCCAGCAATCTTGAAGCCCTGTATGCTTATAACCCTGACATTTATGTCATTGTCAGCCATAATAACGAAAATGCCCGTTCCTTCATTCACAGAAGCGAACTGGCAAACTTGACCGCTGTGCAAAACAAGCAGATATTTGCAATTTCTTCAGACCTCCTTACTCGAGCCGGCCCGCGCAGTTTTCAGGCCTTATCGCAATTGGCAGAAATCATACATCCTGAAATCAACCATAACGGAGAGCAACCATGAGACCAATTACCTTAAAAACTATCACTATACTTTGCGGTTCCGCATTATTGTTGCCAACAATTTCCTTATTCATGCTTACGGTTGGTTCTGCATCGATTTCATTGCCGACGATCGGTTCTGTTCTTCTGGATCAGATCTTTGGCATAAACCAACACAATTTTTCTGTGATTGAGCACGTCATTATCTGGGAAGTACGTTGGCAGAGAATCGCTTTGGCAATCCTGGTAGGCAGTGGGTTAGCGCTATCCGGAACTTGTTTTCAAACAATATTTAAAAACCCGTTGGCTGATCCTTTTCTGCTCGGCGTTTCTTCCGGTGCTGCCTTAGGTGCTGCCATATCCATCCTGCTGCATTACACTCAGTTTCTGATTCCGTTCGCTTTTTTGGGCGCGATACTAAGCCTGGTATTCGTATCGCTGGTCGGTCGCCAAGGGCTTGTTGCCGGCGCGAACCACCACTTATTGCTGGCCGGCATTGCTTGCAGTTCTTTGCTCAACGCCTTATTAAGCGCTGGCATGGCACTCAACGCAAACAAAATGCACTTGATCGTATTCTGGTTGTTAGGCAGCCTTACGAATTACACCGATAGCCTGCTGCCGCTGCTTTTTCTCATCGCAGCCGGCCTTCTTATTACCATGGTTTTTGCCCGCGACCTGGACATCATGGCCTTAGGAGACAATGAAGCCCGCTTTTTGGGCGTTGATGTCAATCGGGTCAAACTGCTTCTGCTCATCATAACGACGTTGATCACCGGAGCCTGTGTATCGGTCAGCGGTATCATCGGTTTCATCGGCTTAATCATTCCACACATGGTCCGCAAAATTGTTGGCCCGGAACATTTTCTGTTATTACCGCTCAGCGCCATTTGGGGAGCATTATTTCTTTTGCTGGCTGACAGCCTGACCCGCATGCTGCCCTTGCTATCCAGCATCCCGGTTGGCGTCGTTACCGCCTTGTTCGGCAGTCCGTTTTTCTTGTATATCTTATATTTAACCGGCAGGAGGCAATAACCAATGAGTGTTTTATCCCTGCACAAACTATATGCCGGCTATGGCCCAAAAACAATACTTAACGATATCAACCTAACAGTCGAAGCCGGACAGTTTGTCAGCATTATCGCTCCCAACGGCACCGGCAAATCGACCTTGTTAAAAACAATTGCCGGCGTACTTTCGCCCCTGCAAGGGGAAATCCGCTTATGCCGGCAGCCTTTATCCGCTTATAACCGGCGCGATCTGGCTAAAAAAACAGCAGTAGTCTCATCCGATATCGATACAGTGAATTTTTCGGCCTGGCAAATGGTCATGATGGGCCGGTTTCCCCATATTCCCCGTTTTTCAAGCCCATCGGAAGAAGACAATACGGTTGTTCAATCCGCGATGGAGGATACAGGCATCTGGCCCAAACGAGACTTTTTGTATTCCCACCTTAGCCAGGGCGAAAAACAGAAAATAATGATCGCCCGCGCATTGGCGCAACAGCCGGAATTATTATTACTGGATGAACCTACCGCCCATCTTGACATTTGCAATCAATACGCTATTTTACAATTCATTAAAGATCTCGCCAAACGCAAACAAATGGCCGTCATTGCCGCCATTCATGATATTAACCTGGCCCTGCACTTCAGTACCCATCTGCTTTTCTTGAAAGATGGGAGAATACTGGGGAACGGCCCCACGGATGAAATTCTTTCTGCGGAAATCCTCACGGAACTCTATGGAATGCCTTTCACCTTACGCCGGGATGTAGGAACCGTGTATGTTAGGCCTGCTTTGTTTGAATAACCATTACAGGGGGAACTCATTTTGAACTACAGAAAGCTCAAGAAAAAAACGGCAGTCGCACTGGCAGTAGGAACGATGTTATCCGCCAGTCAGGCGTTCGCCGCGGAAGAAAACACCTTTCAACTCGATCTGGTAACAATCACTGCCGATCGGATTGAACAAAAGGTCGGGACTACACCCAGCAACGTATCAGTGATTACAGCGAAAGAATTACAGGATAAAGGCGCCAAAACTCTCGCCGAAGCCCTCGCCGATACGCCGGGCGTAACCGTCCAAAACTACGGCAACGCCGGGCAAATCGCCATCCCTTATATCTTAGGCAGCGACCGGGTTGTTGTGCTGATCGACGGAAAGCGCATGAATTTGCCGCAAGGCATGTCGTATGGTTACGGCGGAGTCGATGCCAATACGTTTGTACTGGCTGATAATATCGACCGGATTGAAGTAGTGCGTGGCGGCGCATCCGTTCTCTACGGCGCAGACGCCGTAGGCGGCGTCATCAATATCATCACGAAAAAAGGCCAAACAGATACCCCATCTTCCTTGAGCGCAGCTGCGGGAATTTACGGTGCCCGTTACTACAGTATCAGCACCGGCGGGCAAGAAAAGAATACCCACTGGCTGCTCTCAGCTACCCAGGACGTTAATGACGGACAAAGGGCCAACAGCGCTTACAAGGCAAAAAATGCTTCCTTTCGGATCGATCAAGATCTAACCAAAGGAGAAACGCTCACAGCGACCTACGATTACTACGGGAGCCACGCCGGATTGCCAGGTTCACTCTTTTACCCGTCGGCAACAGACTACGGCAATGTCCTGCGTCAGGACTGGAGTGTCGGTTATAGCAAAGAGCACGCCGAGGGCAGCCGTACGTTCCGCTATTACGATAACAATCAAGTTTATTCGGGCGAAAACTACGGCAGCTTCCGGCACGAAAATACCGTACGCGCCTTTGAATACCAAGACAGCGCCAAAGTGAATACTGCTAACCTCTTGACCTGGGGCGGCGAATGGCGCAAAGATAAAGTCACCAGTACTGGCGAGGGAGATACAGCGCACAGTGGCATTACCAAAGCAGTCTTTCTCCAAGACCAATACGCCCTTAATGCTTCTTCTACGTTAACGTTGGGCGTGCGCCAAAATGACAGCAGTATTTATGGCGCCCACACCCTGCCAAAAGCTGCTTACCTCTACAAAGTCAACGACCGGACCAGTTATTTTGCCAATTGGGGCAAAGTGTTCCGCGCCCCTCATTTTGACGAACTATATGGAGACGATGGCTGGGGCGATACCGGCAATCCGAATTTGAAACCGGAATCCGGCTGGACCGCTGAAGTCGGCGCAAAAACCAAACTTGGTTCCGTCTCCGAAGGAACGATCTCTGTGTTTAAACGTGATCTCAATGATGCAATCCGGTGGGTAGTTGCTTCCGACTATACCTACCACCCGCAAAATATTGCCCATTACACAGCCACAGGAGCAACCGCCAGTGTAGCAACAAAATTATCACCAGTAACTTCTGCCACATTCGGTTACACCTATTTGGACAGTCACGATCAGGACGGTAATTCCGTCGGGGACCCCAGAAACAGCTTCAATGTCGGCCTTACCATCCATGAAGGAAAATTGTCGCAAACGATTACCGGCATATACGAAGGACAAAGCGGTTCAACCTATAAGGTCGACGGTCATTTTGTCCTAAATACCAATACCGTATTCAACACCACCAAAGACACTTCCGTATTCTTAACCTTCAATAACTTGCTGAATAAACGGTACCAATCCGTATATGGGTATCCGGCCAGCAGCCGTACTTTCTTGCTGGGCGTAAAGCACTCGTTTTAAAGGAATCGCTACGGTAAGACTGACCAAATATAAACGGCTTGAACCCCGGCTTTGTACGGCACAGGGGTTCAAGCCAATTCCGTTTTCAGTAAACCAGATATATCTGGTTTACATAAGTGCAACCAACGGCTTACGCTGTCGCTAAAGCTCGGCGCAAGCCGGGTTTTCTAATCTTGCGAAACGAGGCCAAATCAATATGATGAAACAACTCGTCAACTTTTCCAATTATCCGGCGGACCTGGATCTGATTCAGAATGACCCTGCGCTATTGCAGTCGTTTCTGCAACAGCACCACCTCGACGGCATTGAGATGATGCTTTGTTCGCCCTGCAGCGAACCGTTCCGCCAAAAGCGCTGGCTGTACGGCGTTCATCTTCGTTATTGGCCGTGCTGGCTCGACTTTTGGCGCGATAACCGCGACGAATTGCTGCGCCAATTTGGCGACGAGCAGCAAATTAGCAATTATTACGGTGCCAAAAACCGTGATGGCTGGCTGGATATAGGCCGAAAAAATATACAGAATGCCCACGAAGCCGGCGCCCGCTATATTGTTTACCATGTCAGCCATGCCCGTGTTTCCGAAGTATTTCACCGGAATTTTTCCGCTACAAATGCTGAAGTGATTGAAGCAACCATCGAAGTGATCAATGAATTATCGCCAATTATCCCGGCCGATATGGCCTTACTGTTTGAAAATCTTTGGTGGCCCGGCCTGACGTTGCAGGATAAGCGACTCACAGCCCGCTTATTCGATCGGGTTAACCATGAAAATATAGGCATTATGCTAGATACCGGTCATTTGATGAATACCAATCCAGCCCTACAGACAGAGGAACAAGGCATTAATTATGTCCTGCAAACCATACAAAATCTTGCCCCTTATGATGAATTGATCCGTGGCATCCATCTGCATAAGTCGTTATCCGGCAATTATGTCGAACAAAGCCGCCAGAAAACTAATCCGGACTATGATCCATTTTCAATCATGCAGCATATCATGCAAATTGACGAACATCAACCGTTCCATCTCACACAAACACAAAAAATTCTTGATTACACCCAGCCAGACTATTTGGTCCACGAGTTTTTATACACCTCGCTGGCCGATTGGAGCCAAAAAATTAGCCAGCAGCAAAAAGCATTGCAAATTCAGGATAAAGAGGCGATAGTATGATCGATTTATTAACGAACAGCATTACTTTATTCAACAAAGGCGGACTTGTGATGTACCCGCTGTTAGTGTGTTCCATCCTTGTCGTCGCCGTTACCATCGAACGGTATGGCTGTTACCGCCACGCCCACACAAATTTAGAAGCATTGTTACCACTTCTTGAACCGCAAGTAAAAAACAGGGATTGGCAAAACGCCCTGAACACCTGCCGCAGCAGCCAGGGGATCGCCGCTGAGCTTTTAGTAAAAGGGATTATAGCACTAAGCGAACAACATCCCCGCCTGGAGCAGCGCCTAGAGGGCTGGGCTGCCATCGCCGTAGGAAAATTGCGGTACCGTCTCAGCTATTTGGATATGATTGTTACGCTGGCGCCATTGCTGGGTTTATTAGGCACGGTAACCGGCATGATCCAGGCGTTCAGCGTCTTGAATATCAAATCCGGCCAGCCGCTGGCCATTACGGGTGGAGTGGGCGAAGCGCTGGTGGCCACTGCTGCCGGCCTGTGTATAGCGATCGTAGCATTGGCTTCGCACAGCCATTTTATGCATCATCTTGATCTCGTGATTTCCGATCTAGAAGAAGCTGGTAATTTTTTATTGACAACTGTACCTTGGAGTGATGGCCATGAATCTGAATAAGCTGCGTACACCACGTTCACCCAAATTGATGATTATCCCGATGATTGACATCATTTTTTTCCTGTTAGTCTTTTTCATGATGAGTACGCTGTATATGGTGGAACAAAATATCTTACCGGTTGCCCTGCCGCAAGCGGCAGCCAGCCAAGCCGACCAGACAGCATTGACACCAATAACCCTTACGTCGCAAGGCAAAATTCTTCTTGGCCAGGAAGAAATTTCCCAGGAAATGTTTACTGCACGGATTCGGGTTGAAATCAACCGTAATCCAGAAGCCGCCTTTCTGCTGCGGGCCGACCGGCAAATCGAATATGGCCGAGTCATTGAACTGTTGGATGAATTGAAAACGCTCGGCGTCCGCCGAGTCGCTGTAGCCACTGAAATGAAACGTTAACCAGGAGGGATGAAAGCCCATGCAAATCTATAAACGCTGGCGGCAAGCTATTACGTTATCCCTGCTGTTCCACTGCCTCCTGCTAATGGCGGCCGGCTGGCTCTCCGTTTTTGCTTATTCCCCGCCAGCGCAGCAAACCTATATGGAAATGGAATTGATCAACGAGACCTCTGCACCCTCGCCGGCTGCCCAGACGTCGCCGCCACTTATCATTCCGCAAGCGAATCCCGAAGCGATAGAAACAACCCCCATGCAGAACAGGACAACTGTCATCGCTGAGACGGCGCCTGTTGCGATCTCGCCGGTGAGCAATCCGATCGCAGCGGTCCTTACCGAAGCAACAAGCGATGCAAAAGGGCAACCGGAAAACGCCGGGATGGATGGATCAGTTGAACAGGCGAAGCCCATGTTGTTGGCTCCGCGAATTTTAAGGAAAATAGATCCGGTTTATCCGGAACAAGGACGGCTTGAAGGCTGGGAAGGCTGCGTGAAAGTCCGTTTCCAGGTACTTACAACCGGCAGAACCGATAGTATCCAGATTGAATCTTCTTCCGGGTTTGCCCTGTTGGATGAAGCAGCAATCGACGCAGTCGAGCAATGGCAATTCATCCCGGCTAAGAACCAAGCCACTAATCAGCCGGTAGCATGTTGGACATCTGTGACCCTTGCGTTCAAACTGAATAATGCTCATAACAGGTAATCGCATTTTCTTTCTCCTAAGAAGGCTGCAGCGTTTACCGCTTTAAACCTAGAATTAGCATTACATCCTTCGATTTTTTCCGATACCCCGCAACCTACGAAAAAGAACCCGTCTTTTGCGACGGGTTCTTTCTTATAAACCGTATTTACTGTTCAACAGTCTGAAATTATCTTGTGCCTAAATTTTCACCCTGACTAACCGCGGCTTGGGCAGCAGCTAAACGGGCGATAGGAACCCGGTACGGGGAGCAGCTGACAAAATCCAGGCCAATTTCATGGCAGAATTCTATCGAATTGGGATCGCCGCCATGTTCACCGCATATGCCGATCAACAAGTCCGGACGGGTTTTACGGCCGCCGGCTACGGCAATCTTCATTAACTGGCCAACACCTTTGCGGTCCAAGACAGCAAATGGATTGTCTTTCAAAATTTTATGTTCCAAATAATCCGATAAGAATTTTCCTTCCGCATCATCACGGCTGAAACCGAGGCAAGTTTGCGTCAGGTCATTTGTTCCAAAGCTGAAGAATTCGGCCTCAGTAGCCAATTCCTCCGCCAGCAGCGCAGCTCTGGGCAGCTCAATCATAGTACCGGCAGAATAGTGGAACTTCACATTAAAGGCATCCATGACTTCTTGGGCAATGGTGATAATTTTACCCTTGAAGAAGGCCATTTCTTCTTTTCCGATCGTCAGCGGAATTTCAATCTCCGGTATTACGGTAAACCGTTCTTTGGTAAGCCGTGCGGCTGCGTTCAGGATCGCACGGATCTGCATTTCGTATACTTCCGGATACGTGATCCCCAAACGACAGCCGCGATGTCCCAACATCGGGTTGAACTCATGCAACTGCCGGACTTTTTTCAACAGGGCTTCCTTCTCCGCTAACAAATGCGGATCATTGCCGCGAACACGCAATTCCGTTGTTTCGATCAGCAAATCTTCCAAGCTGGGTAAGAATTCATGCAACGGCGGGTCAAGCAACCGGATACAAACCGGATATCCTTCCATTGCCTTTAAAATACCGTAAAAATCGCCTTCCTGCATCGGCAGCAAGTACGACAATGCTTTTTGGCGCTGTTCCAGCGTTTCCGACAAAATCATTTGTTGTACGTACGGCAGCCGGTCCTGGGCCATAAACATATGCTCCGTACGAGTCAGGCCAATTCCCTGCGCCCCAAATTCGCGGGCTTTTTGTGCATCTTCCGGCGTATCGGCATTGGCCCGCACGGCCATCCGTTTGATTTGATCAGCCCAGCCCAACAAGGTGGTGTATTCCACGGAAAGTTCCGGGTCTTTCAACGCAATATCGCCTCTGATTACCCGGCCGGTAGATCCGTCAATCGAAATTTTGTCGCCTTCCTTGATTACAAGGCCGCCAACGGTAAATTGCTTGTTATTGTAATCCATCTTAATTGCTTCGCATCCGCATACGCATGGTTTTCCCATGCCGCGGGCTACTACAGCGGCGTGGCTGGTCATACCGCCCCGGCTGGTAAGGATCCCCTGGGCCGCAACAATGCCGTGAATATCATCCGGCGTTGTTTCCGTACGGACTAACAGCACCTTTTGCCCCGCTTTGCCCAAATGTTCCGCCTCATCGGAATCGAATACAACAGCGCCGGAAGCCGCTCCTGGTGAAGCAGGCAAGCCTTTCGCAATGACGTCCAACTGGACTGAAGTATCAATTTGCCGATGCAGTAATTGATCCAGCTGTCCCGGCTCTACCATCAGAATAGCACTTTCTTTATCCACAAGCCCTTCGACAACCATATCATGCGCAACTTTAACGGCGGCGGCTGCAGTCCGTTTACCGTTACGAGTTTGCAGCATAAATAATTTCCCTTTTTCAATAGTAAACTCAATATCCTGCATATTCTTATAATGTTTCTCCAGGTTCAAAGCTGTATCGGCCAATTGCTTATAAATATGCGGCATTTCTGTTTTTAAGGTTGCGATCGGCTGCGGGGTACGGATACCGGCAACGACATCTTCCCCTTGGGCATTGATCAGATATTCGCCATACAGCACATTTTCGCCGGTAGACGGATTTCGGGTAAAGGCTACCCCGGTACCGCAATCATTGCCCATATTGCCGAAGACCATGGACTGCACGTTGACTGCCGTTCCTAAATTATGGTCAATTTTATTCAGGTTACGATAAATTTTGGCCCGGTCATTATTCCAGGAGCGGAACACCGCTTCAATGGCCATGAATAATTGTTCGCGCGGCTCTTCCGGAAAAGGCCTGCCAAATTGCTTTTCTACAAAAATTTTATACTTATCAATCAAGGTCCGCAGGGATTCGGCCGTTAATTCCTGGTCATATCGTACACCTTGCTTTTCTTTTTGTTTGGCAAGGATATGCTCAAATTCATGTTTAGGTATATTAAGAACAACATCAGAAAACATCTGAATAAACCGACGATAAGCATCATAGGCAAAAGATAGATTTTGCGTGTTCTCTGCTAAACTCAATACCGTTTTTTCATTGAGGCCAAGGTTTAATACAGTATCCATCATGCCCGGCATGGAAAAGACAGCGCCGGAGCGAACCGAAACAAGCAGTGGATTGGCAACATCACCTAGTTT
>CAYUNV010000114.1:0-10203 GCA_964446265.1 uncultured Negativicutes bacterium
AGCAAAAAGATATCCACACTGATTGCAGCGGCCACGTCAATTTCTATAAAATTATTTCTGAAGAATCATAAAATTGAAATATTTACAATTTTAGTATAGCGATTGATCATGCAGTTTACAATAAAAAATATTCTTGATGTCATTGGGATTTATATTCTGGATTGATAAGAAATTGGCAAAGGAAGTAAGAAAACGAGATTAGTATAGTGAAAAGAATGATGAAAAGGCAAGGTTTTTCATCGGTTGTTGTCGAACAAAACATCATTGTCAATGCAGTTTTGGAGTGATGGATTTGAATATAAGTAATTTTGGCATTAAAATCCTTCTTGATATGTTGAGCAATCGAAACGAGTCGCAGATTTCTGCAACCTCGAATGTTTTGGCAAAGGAGCCGGCTGAAATTCCGGCAACTAAGCTTTCGACGACTGAATTCCCTATGCAAGAGATAATGAATAAGTTCATGAACGTGGTTAAGGAACAAAATGCGTTGCTCCGTTCTTTACCGGCCGAAGTTCAAACGTTAGTGGATCAAATCATTGCTGAGACACAATCTGGGCAAGGCGCAATCCAGAATGGCGTTGCAGCTATGGTGAAAATACCCAAAACGATTAGCAACGATTTAACCGCGTTAGCTGATCAATTGTCTGCTGAGAAATTGCCGCAGGATGCGATTTTTAAACAACTAAGCAACGTGCCGGCGGATATTTTGAAAAACAGTATGCCCATAATCAAAAACATTGTAAATGCGATGGTTGCCGGCGACCAATCGACGGCGCAAGAATTAACAGATTCGTTGCCGCCAGAGATCCGGCAAGTTGTCCAGACAATAACAACGGAGAAGCAATCGCAACCATCAACAGGAGAAATGCCTCGCGGAAGACCCGAAGAATTGACGGCTTTTGTTGATCGTCTGGAAAAAACCATAGCAATGGGAAAAAACAATAGCAAGGTTGTTGAATTGGCCGAAACCGTGAAAACGCTGCCGGAAAAAGTGTTGCAGGAGAGCGCTCAGACGATCAGAAAGATTGTTGAGACGATGAGCGATTTTGAACCGCTTAAAGGGTCGTTTACCCCGAAAGAAAGTGCCGTCGCAACGTTTGCTTTTCCTTTGTATCTCGAGCCTGGCAAGATGCCTTATCCGGCGTATGTACATGTTTATCATCAAGAAGAACGTGAAGATTCAGGAACCGGAACGATACAAGGAAAAGAAACGTGGATGCGGTTTTGCCTGGGAACAGAAAACATTGGTATTGTTGATGTAGTGTTCCATTTGTACGGCGATAACCAACTGGATGTAAAAGTTGGTTTCGCTGACAATGCGTCGGCGGATGAATTTAAAGAGTACATCCCTGATATAGAGCAGGGTTTGTCGGATGCGCCAGTTAACTTAGCAACAATCAATGTTAATGGACGGCAATGACAATTGAGGTAGGTAGTGGGGGGCAGGCTTGCCCCCCATTTTATATTGCCATAAGCCATTCTTTAAGTTTGGAAAAGCGGGGCTTGTTTTGCTTTTTGCCTTGGACGGCAATGCTCAAGGCTTTCTTTTGTCCGACGATGATCACCAGCTTTTTACCCCTGGTTACGCCGGTATAAATGAGGTTGCGCTGCAACATCATAAAATGTTGCGTCATAACGGGAATGACCACGGCAGTATATTCGGAGCCCTGGCTTTTGTGGATCGTGCAGGCGTAAGCAAGAACCACCTCATCTAAATCGTCAAAATCATAGATTATGTCCCTGTCGTCGAAGGAAATAACGAGTTCTTTGTCGTCGGAACTGATGGTTTTGATGAAACCGACATCGCCGTTGAAGACCTCTTTGTCGTAGTTGTTTTCCACTTGCATCACTTTATCACCCGTTGCAAAAGTGGTGCCGAAGCGCTCCACTTTTTCCGTGGCAGACGGATTGAGCGCTTTTTGTAATTCGACATTTAAGGATTTTGCGCCGATACCGCCGATGTTGGCCGGGCACAGGACTTGAATATCGTGGATGGGATGATAGTGCCAGCGCTGGGGAATCCGATCTTTGACAATGTGGACAATTTTTTGGACTGCATCTTCCGGTGTTTCCGCAGGGACGAAAAAGAAGTCTCCGCCGAGTTGGTTGGAAAGATCGGGCATAGTACCGCTGTTAATGGCGTGGGCATTGGTGATAATTTTGCTGGTTTTGGCTTGTCGGAAAATCTCTGTCAAGGTGACGACTGGGATAGTTTGTGAAGTAATGATATCTGCGAGGATCTGCCCGGCTCCAACCGAAGGCAATTGGTTAACGTCCCCGACTAAGATGACGGAAGCTTCCATCGGAACCGCTTTTAATACCGAGTGCATCAATTGGGCGTCGACCATCGAACTTTCATCGATGACCAGCAAATTGCACTCAAGGGGATTATTGTTGTCGCGTTTAAAGCGTCGTTCCATGGGATCAAACTCCAATAGACGGTGCAGCGTTTTGGCTTCTAAGCCGGTCGATTCCGTCAACCGTTTTGCAGCCCGCCCAGTCGGGGCGGCCAGTAAGATCTGCACCTTCTTGGCTGCCAAAATGGTAAGGATGGAATTGACAATGGTCGTTTTTCCTACGCCCGGGCCGCCGGTAATCACCATAAACTTTGAACTGAGGGCCGCCGTGACGGCCTTTTTTTGATTTTCGGCCAAGGCAATGGATAGTTTCGTTTCTACCCAGGGGATTGCAGCGTCCGTGTTGATGACACCCCAGGAAGGAGCCCCTTGTGAGAGCGTTTGAATTCTTTCGGCAATTGATTTTTCGTAATAGTACAAGCTGGGGATAAACAAACACTCTTCTGTTCCGATCGTATCGGCGATGATGCCTTGTTGGTGAAGTTCTTCTTCGATTGCTGTTTCAATAATTTCTACAGGAATATCCAATAATTCCGCTGCCTGAGGGATCAACTGGGCTTTGGGGAAACCGCAGTTGCCATTGCCTACTTCCTCAAATAAAGCATGGCGAAGACCTGCTTTAGCGCGCAATAACGAGTTTTTTTCCATGCCCATTTTTTGCGCGATTGCATCGGCAGTAAGAAATCCGATACCGAAGATATCTTGAGCCAAGCGATAGGGGTTTTCTTGAATCAGTGGAATTGCTTGATCGCCATATGTTTTATAGATGCGCACCGCCTTGGAGGTGCCGACGCCATTGGCATAGAGAAACAGCATAATTTCTTTGATTTTTTTTTGCGTTTCCCAGCCCTTGACGATTTTATTTCTTCGCACTTTCCCAATCCCTTCGACTTCTTGCAGCCGTTGGGGTTCGTTTTCGATGATATGGAACACATCCAAGCCAAATGAGGCAACCAGGCGCTCCCCATATACGGGTCCGATGCCTTTGATCAAGCCGGAGGCTAAATATTTTTGTATACCTTCTAAACTGGTTGGCGGCGTTACCTTTAGCGAAGTGGCAGATAATTGCAGGCCGTACTGTGTGTCGTTTTTCCAGCTGCCGACAGCTTCGATGAACTCACCGCTGGCGATTGCTGACGCATGACCAACAACGGTTATGATATCGCGCCGGCCTTTCGCTTTCACACGCAGGACGCAAAACCCGTTATCAGAATTGTGGTAGGTGACGCGCTCCACTGTACCGCTAAGATGAATACTATCCGTTGCCATGTTGTTATTGCTCCAATTCTCAATAAGAATGAACACTTTTTACTCTGTAAAAAGTGTAGCACTGCATGAAAGGAATTGGCAAGAAAGAAAAAGCGGAAGGGGAAAATGAGTTTTCTGTTTTAAAAAAACAGAAAATTAAGAATTCATCTTGATGAATAAAACGTTGTGACTTAAAATTAAATTATAGGTAATTGCATGCTGCGTTATTCCATTACTGGCAAGAATAAACTACACAGATAATGACGATCATAAGAGATGAATATCATTGAGTGCGTCCTGAAAATTATAATAATGAGGAGTGTATTCATGATGATGTTTTTCAAAAAAACTATAATGGCTGCATTGGGAATCGCTTTCTTAGCCATCTCATCACTACCTTGCGTATCTGCTCAACAATCTGTAAATGTGAGTTTGCCGGCATTTAAAATAACGATGAATGATGTTGTCATCAACAATAACGAAAGGCTCTATCCGATTATTGTTTATAGAGATATCACCTATGTGCCCATGACTTACAACGATAGCCGTTTCCTTGGACTGGAAACGAAGTGGAGTTCTGACAGCGGTCTGCAAGTAAACAAAACAAGTGTACAACTTTCCTATAACCCTGACAGAGGATATTTTAACGCCAATCTGGAAAGTGCTTTTCTGCCTGAGTTTAGAATTCGCGTTAACGGAAAGGATATCGATAACAAAAATGAAACTTACCCTTTGCTGGTATTCCGCGACGTCACCTATTTTCCGTTAACTTGGCGGTACATGGTTAATGAATTCGGTTGGACTTCTAGCTTTGACTCGTATAACGGCTTAATCATTAATTCCAGGGGTGGCAGCACTGCTTCAACAACCGGAACCATGGGAGGTAAAATCTTTTCTCAGGATTTTGGCAGTATAACCGTAATTTTTGACCGTTCTTCCAACCAACAACCCGGTAACCTGTATATAAGGGAAAATAATAATACGAGAAAAATCGGTAATTCCAGTTATATTTACGGCGTAGATTATCGCCAGTCGGGGCCGTACGGAGAATACGTATCGGTTGACAAAGTAGATTATGCCAACCGATGGGTCTATACTGTAGCGATCGATCCCTATGCTTCTCCGATAACGAGCCGGAATGTCAGAATCAATATCGACACGAATGAAGTGCAAGTAGTAGACAGCGCGATAAGTGATAGCGGCCAAATTAGCAATCAAGTTTATTCCAAACAGTTTGGCAACATTACAGTTATGCTTGACCGCTATTCGAACCGGCAACCGGGCAACCTGTATGTAAAGGAATATAATGTTACAAGAAAAATTGGCAACCCGAATTACATCTATGGCGTATCTTATACTAACCTGGGAGGATTTGAGATATACAGGCCGGTTGATAAATTAAGCCTTTCGGGACGCTGGGTCTATACTTTGGCGATTGATCCTTCTGCCTCGCCAATAGCCAGCAAAAATGTAAGAGTCAATATTGACACGAACGAAGTGCAAGTGGTCTACTAATTCCTTTCCATCCAAGTGGCGATTGGCCTGTATCTCGCAGAGACTGTTTTCAAAGCGTTAGTCGCTAAGCGAAAAGTGCCTTCGTCAAATGACAAGGGCACTTTGGTGTTTCAAGGGGGTGTGTCAAGGGGACGGGGTTATGACACATATGGGTCATAAGGACGGGGTTGTTGGCGCAAAAAACATAAGATGTCATTGATCTGATGAAAGCAGCCAGGAAATAGAGTGGATTGAGTAGCCTGGAAACAGGGGTGACTAGATAGGTCGTTGTATCAGAAGAGACGGTTGAGAAGACGAGATGTTTCTTGGTCGTTTTTTTGCAATGAAGAGGATTTGTTTTTTCGATAGGGAAGAGAAAGTGTATAATTGTATATAAGCAACAACAGTATACCGTGGTTATTAGGCGGGAAGGAGCATTTCGTTGTGGAAACGATTTACCGTAACCAAGAAGATTGTTGTGGGTGTAGCGCTTGCTATAGTGTTTGTCCGAAAAACGCGATTACTATGACGCCCGATGAAGAAGGTTTTTTGTATCCGCAGATTGATCAGTCGCAGTGCATTGATTGCGGCAAGTGCAGCTCAATTTGTCCGCTAATTTACGAGGGCAATTACAAAGAAAACAGCATCCCGCACTTTTTTGCAGCGTGCCATAAATCGTCCGAAGTTCTGCGGCAATCAACCTCCGGCGGCGCATTTACCGCTATATCCGATGCTATTCTCCGTCGAAACGGTGTTGTTTATGGCGCCGATTATGACGAGGCTTTTCGTGTGGCACACCGGCGAGCGGAAACGTCGGACCAACGGGATCGAATGCGGATTTCGAAATATGTGCAGAGCGATATGGGCGATACCTTCAAACGGATTAAAGTCGACTTGAAGGAGGGCCGGCAGGTTCTCTTCACCGGAACCCCATGCCAGACTGCAGGCCTGCGCGGTTTTATTGGCAAATCGCCATTGGCTGAAAGATTGTATATTTGTGATTTGATCTGCCACAGTATTCCTAGTCCGCTGATCTGGGAGGAATATAAGCGGTTGCTTGAATGGGAAAATGGCGGAAAGTTAACAAGCGTGCAGTTCCGTTCCAAGAAATATGAATGGAACAGAGCTAACAGCAATAAAGGGTTCCTCTTTACGACGGGTAAAAGCACAGAAGTTCAGGAAGATAACCGCTTTTACCAACTGTTTTTTCAATTAGGCACCATTACACGCCCTTCCTGTTCGCAGTGCCATTTTGCCGATATTCGCCGCGTTTCAGACTTGACGATTGGCGATTATTTTGGAATTGAAAAATACAGCCCTGAATGGTTTAACCCACTGGGGGTATCCGTCATCTTGGTCAATTCGTCTAAGGGGGATGATTTATTCCATCAATGCCGGCAAGATTTGATCGTGGAAGAGCGTCCGAAAGAAGAAACGTTGTGTGAGCAGCAGCGTCTGCGTGAACCTTCGAAATTTCCTGAGGTCCGCCATCTGTTTTGGGAAGAGTATAGAAGCTTTGGTTTTGGCTATATTATCAATAAATTGAAATTAGCTTGTGATTAAGAAGGCAAACTGACAAAACGGAAAGAAGAACGGGTTATGTTTTAGAGAGGAGTTTGTTAATCATGCAGACCAAGATCCGCATTGCCTTGTTTCTTGTTTTGTTGTTTTATTCGACTGTATCCCTTGCCTTTGCGGCAACGGATAATGCAACAATTTCTTGCCAAAGCAACTCGGACGTCACCTCTCCTTGCAGTGAGATTGGGCCGGAATGGGACAATATCTTCCCCGAGAACGCTGTAATTTTGCAAGAAATGACTTGTGATATAACCGGTGATGGTATTTCCGACACCTTGCTTCTGACCGGCAGCAAAGAAACTATCAGCGCGAACTACTTCCGGCATTTAGCATTGGCGTTCATCGATGGCGCTACGGGCAAAAAGGACGTGCAATCCCTTTCAATGGCCGGCTATTCTCCTCAGCTCAAGCCGATCTTTTTGGTTGACAAAGACATACCCGCCTTTTTAGTATCGGCTCCAACCGGCGGCTCCGGTGGCATTGTTGACAACCGTATTGTTTCTTTTGCCGGCGGCCAGCCTCAAGTTCTGTTCGGTGAAAACAACAATAAAGGACTGTCCATCGAAGGAACGTTTCTTCCGGATTATCAAGTCCGCGTCACATTTCCCGCAATGGGACAATCGATCACTTTCGATCGGGCCTATGCAAAAGCCGACTATCAGCGGCTTGGACTTTACACAGAGCAGGGCACTCCAACCGGCAAGAAAGGGTGGACTCCTTGGATTGATCCTTTTTCGGCGTTGACCGTCATTGAAAACAAGGACGGCCTTAATGGGTTGCGCGGCATACAGCAGATTTCCGGGGTTTATCACGCAGACCGGCTGGGAACTGTCACTTCTACCTGGTTTTATGAAAACGGGCAGTGGAAGATCGGTGATGTTTTTGTTTCTGTCAAACTGATAAAAGCAGCGTTACCTTTGTAATGAAATTACGTTAATAATAGTGATAAATATGTTATGGAGGGATGAAGTATGTGTGTAAAAAAAATATCCTGGCTGTTCATGAGCATGATGCTGGTGCTTTTTTTGACTGCGCCGGCAGTTTGGGCGGCAGAAAAACAGACATCAACCGTTACGGTGAGTGGCCACGCTGAGACGGCTGTCCCGCCAGACGTTGCATTTATTACCGTAGGAGTAGTTACGGCGGGCAGCGACCTGGAAACACAGCGGCAGGAAAATGACCGGGCGGTGCGGCAGATTATGGATGCAGTGACTGTGTTGGGCGTGGATCCGAGCAAAATTACGACTTCGCAATTTTTCCTTCAGCCGATTTATCGGCAACAGGATCCTAAGGATCCGGCAACCCAGGTTATCAGCGGTTACCGACTGCAAAATACTATGGTTATTGCCGTGGATGATCTAACTAAGACGGGTGAAGTCATTGATGCAGCGTTCCGGGCGGGGGCCAATCAGTTCCAAGGGCTGCGGTTCGGCTTAAAAGATGACAAGGCCATTCGGGATGAACTGCTGAAAATTGCAGTTCTGGACGGCAAAAGGAAAGCCGGGATTATTGCGGATACCCTTGGCGTGAGTTTGGGGAAACTGGCGTCTGTCGCAGAAACCACGCGGACCAATCCAGTCTATGCGGGCGACGCAGCCACCTTTAAACAAGATGCTGGCGGAACACCTGTGGGAGCTGGTTCTATGACGGTCAGCGTAAATGTCACACTTTCCTATGAACTTTAGGAGTAGTTATCTCCATGAGAAAATTGGTCAAAAGTAAAAATAGAATATCTTCTGATGCAACCATAAAGAAATCCCTCCGGCAAAAAAAGGCCGGAGGGATTTCTTTATGGTTTGGGATAAGACTTCAACTTGCTTATATTATAGGATTGCCGGGTTTGCGCTGCAGATGACATGGAACGTCGGTGATACGTATTGCTCTTAATTTCGTTGAATTGGGGTGGGCGCGGTACTCAGAAGCAGAAGGTTTTCAATATCTGCTTTTAAAAGGGTTATCGCTGTTGGGATATCGCCTTTTTCCAAGTAGTCAACAAAAGCAAGATGCAAATCCATGGTGGCGGATTGCGTTTTCTGTGCGAAAAAGATGGTTTGGATGTTTAAAGCGTCTTCCAATAGCTTGTACGCGTAATGGTTGCCATAGATAGAGAACAATTTTAGATGAAATTGGCAGTTGTAGTGCCAGTGCGACATGAAATCGTTGGTTGGACAGTTTATGTAGTCCTCGCAAATAGCTCTTAGCTCTTTGATCCCGGTTTCATCAATGTAATTGCAATTGCTTTCTAAAAAAGAACATTCCAAAGCAGAACGGAACTTTACAATTTCCAATAATTGCTGTCGGCTTGGCTGGAGAATTTTGTATCCCTGCCGAGGAATACTGGACAAGATTTGAGTTGCGGTCAACTGCGTAAGCGCTTCGCGTATGGGTGCGCGACTCACATCGTATTTTTCCATCAAAAATTTTTCAGTCAGAATAGTGTTGGCGGGGTAAACTCCGTTGATAATATCAGAAAGCAAAGCGGTATAAACTTGATCTTTTAATGTATCTGTGGTGTTTCTGTTCATAGAATACCTCAATGTTAACATTTTTATATATATTATAGCTTGAAAAAAATGGCTAGTCAATATAAATGGAACAGAAATTGCATAAACAAAACGGAAATTGTTGCTCCTGATCATATCACAAAAAACAAAAACGCATTAAAACATGATTATATTAGGCTGAATTACATGAAAAACACATATTTTATGAAAATATTCAAAAAAGTATTGACCGAACCTTGTTATCGTGATATGATCAGAACAAATAGAAAAACGGTTTTTTATTTGCCAAAACACTGGAAAACACCAATAAAGCGAGGTGATTTTTGAATAATTGTGATCATATCAATTGTTGTAAATCAAGAATTACTTGTCGAAAAAGACTTATTACGCAGTGTATATAAAACAGAAAAGTAATAACTTGGGAAATTTATCCATCAATAAATTCAATAAATCTTAAAAGCAAAGGAGAAAAGAACATGATCGACAACAAAACCAGCATTAAAGGGGACCAAGTAGTAGACCTTCACAGAGGTGCTATCGGGCATCGTGCAACATGGACCGGTTTAACGTACACAAAGGCGAGGGAAGCAGGCAAGGCAGAAGAAACCGAAAAATTCATCCGGGAAGCAGTTGGAGAAACGGCTAAGGTTCAGGCTGCAGCAATCAAATCCCAATGCCAGGATCCGGAAAGTGTTGCCTG
The DNA here is from genome assembly GCA_964446265.1 of uncultured Negativicutes bacterium. Classification (GTDB taxonomy): domain Bacteria; phylum Bacillota; class Negativicutes; order CTSoil-072; family CTSoil-072; genus CTSoil-072. The sequence goes on from CAYUNV010000114.1 coordinate 9,882, forward strand.
TTTTGCCGAGACTTTTCTGAATTCGAATGTTGCAAAGACGTTTGAAATTGAATTCAAAACGAAAACCGAAGACAGAGTGGATCTGGCATTTCATCATTGCCCGCTGTTGAAAGCATGGCAAGATTTGGGTTTTGACGATGCAACCTGCGAGAAATTATGCGACATGGCTATGGACGGTGACAGAGGCATTGCTGCAGCGATGGGATATGAATTCTACCTGGGCGATACCATTGCTAACGGATTTAAGACTTGTGAAATGAGCTATTTCAAAAAAGGCAAGTAATTCTGCAATGAACAAGGAGAACGCTTTCATGGATAAGAT
>CAYUNV010000115.1:0-10131 GCA_964446265.1 uncultured Negativicutes bacterium
TCCGGCCGAGCTTCATACGAATATGACCAAAGCAGAATACGTCCAGGCGATCCAGCGCGTGCGGGAGTATATCCGGTCCGGGGACATTTACCAGGCCAATTATACGCAGCGGTTTGATTGTGGATTTTCCGGAGACCCAGTTGCGTTTTTTACTGCCCTGCGGGCCAGAAATCCTGCTCCGTTTGCTGCCTATATCGATACCGGCGAATGCGTCGTGGTTTCCAGTTCGCCGGAACGATTTCTTAAAATTCATAATGGCGTCATTGAAACACGGCCGATTAAGGGGACCATTTCCCGGGGAATAACGGCGGCCGAAGATGAACAAAATATGCGGACTCTATTGCAAAGTGAAAAAGACCGGGCGGAACTGCTGATGATTGTTGATCTGGAGCGAAACGACCTGAGTCGGATCGCGAAAATCGGGACGGTTGAAGTGCCGGAATTGTTTGTTATCGAAACGTATGCAACGGTGCATCATTTGGTCGCCACAATTACTGCCGAACTTCGACCTGACTGTGATTTGATCGACTGCATCCGGGCGACGTTTCCAGGCGGATCCATTACCGGAGCACCGAAAATCCGGGCCATGGAAATTATTGATGAATTGGAACCAACGCAGCGCAATGTATACACTGGTTCGATCGGTTATTTGGGCTTTGACGGCAATATGGATATGAACATTGTCATTCGGACCGTGGTGATCAAAGACCAACGCGCCTATTTTCAAGCTGGCGGTGGAATTGTCTGGGATTCCGATCCGGAAATGGAATACCAGGAAAGCCTGACAAAAGCCCGCGCTTTGATGGAAGTCTTGCGTTTATAAAGGAGGGGATCGTGCATGGAGATATGGCAAAATGGATATTGGCAGATCCCAGACGCCACGAACCGGCTGTTCGGATCTTTGGCCTTTCAGTATGGCTTTGGTGTGTTTGAGACACTGTTGGTGCGAGAAGGGTTTCCGGCCGATGTCGACGACCATATCCAGCGTATGCTGCAAAGTATACAAACCCTTGATGCGGCAGCCTTTTGTCCGCTGGATGCCTGGCAACTGAAAGAAAACATTCTGCTTGCCTTGCGGAACCGGCAGGCAGAAAAAGAAGTGTTGAAAATCACTGCCTATCGGGAAGCAGACCGCTGGTCGTTTTTGTTTGCCTTGCGGCCGTATCCATATAGGGAATTGCATTATAAACAGGGATTTTCCCTGACGAAGTCATCCTATTTGAGAAATCCCCACAGTCTTCTCGTGTATCACAAAACAATGAATTATCTCGAAAATTATGTGGAGCGTCAAGCGGCACTTTGTGCCGGTTACCATGATGCATATTTCTTAAATCCTGACGGAATTGTGACTGAGTGCACGTCGGCCAATTTGTTTATTGTTTTGCAGGGTGAGCTGATTACTTCACCGGTTACATCCGGCATGCTGCCTGGCACGATGCGACAAAAACTATTGCATAAAGCGGGTGAAATGGGAGTAACGGCCAAAGAATTTCCGGTTTGCCCAGAAATGCTGCAAAAAGCGGAGGCTGTGGTTGTTACAAACGCATTGTATGGTGCGATCCCGGTGTTTAAAATCGATGCCACAAATTATCCGGTTAACCCGGTTTTTATCCAACGGCTTAATGAAGTGCTCGGCAGAAGACCGGATTGATCTTAAAAAAGGAATATTTTTCATACTGAGGTTTATCCGGTAGGATTAGCGCCCGTCTTAGAGAATATTACTTAATATACATATTTTTCTTTCAGATGGACAAAACGGGAAAGGGTGATGATGTATGAAACATTATGTCCTTGATACCAGTGTTTTGCTGCATAGCCCAAACGCCCTATTCGCTTTTAACGAACATGTTGTTGTTCTCCCCGAAGTCGTATTGGAAGAACTGGATCATTTCAAAAGTGAATCTTCTGACCGTGGTGTGAACAGCCGGCAAGTGAGCCGGATTATTGATTCTTTATTGGCTTTAGGGAATTTGCTTGACGGTGTACCGGTTAATGACCATGGCGGTATTTTGAAGATAGAGACAACCCATCTCAGTACCCGGATGCCCGAGTACTGGGACCACTCCAGAGCCGATAACCGGATACTGCAAGTCTGCAAGGGCCTTAGCGAAATTAACCGTAATGTCATTTTAGTCAGCCGTGATACCAATATGCGGGTGAAGGCGGCCATCTTGAATATTCAGGCGGAAGACTTCCGCAATGATAAAGTGCCCGATGTGGAGGAGCAATATTCAGGCCGGGCCGTGGTGTACGCATCTTCTGATGTGATCAACGCTTTTCATGGTGATGATGCGGGCCGCATCGATCCGTCTGCCCTGTATACCTTTGATGAACGTTCGAATACGCTGTTGCCGGTATCGTTAAGCGTAAACGAATTTGTCTTGATCTGCTCGACCGATAATGACCAGCATAAGGCGTTGGGGCGTTTTGACGGACGCCGGGTCGTCCATCTGCGGTATCATAAACGCAGCCCGTTCGGCGTAATTCCCCGCAATGTAGGCCAGATCTTCATGCAGGAATGCCTGATGATGAGCGCAGAAGAGGCGCCTCTGGTCATCATAAAAGGACCGGCCGGAACGGCAAAAACATTTTATTCCTTAGCGGTAGGCTTACACAAGACGATGGATTGCCAACCACGGGAATACCATCATTTGTTGATTTGCCGGCCGAATATCCCTATGGACGAAGACATCGGGTATCTGCCCGGCACGGAAGTAGAAAAAGTCAGTCCGTTTATGCGGGGCATCCGCGATAATTTGTTTACGTTGATGCACAGCAATACGATTGAAGATGCCAGGGAATTGGCCCAGGCGGAAGATTCTGTCCAGATGTTGTTCGACAAGCGCATCATACAAACGGAAGCGCTGGCCTTTCAACGCGGACGGTCCCTACAAAAGTACTGGATGATTTTGGATGAAATGCAAAATTCCACTCCCCGCCAGGCGAAAGGTGTGATCACCCGCCCGGGGTTAGGAACGAAAATGATTTTGATCGGCGATCCGGCGCAAATCGACCACCCGTATCTGGACAGCCGCTCCAACGGACTGGTGTATGCCAGCGAAAAAATGCGCGGCTCAAAGCTGTGCTTCCAAGTTACCCTTCAGCATGATGAGTGCGAGCGGTCCCCGTTGGCGGCGGAAGCGGCATTGCGGTTATAGTTTCAGTAAAAAGTTCATGGCAATCCTTATGCAAGTTGGATTAATGAAATAAGCTATCAACAAAATGATATAAAATTTTTATGCCAAAATTTAACATATAAATTGAAATTGACCTTGATAATAAAGCGACAATCATATATAATACAATATACTATATTATTGTTTGTGGTTTGTTATATAGTTTAGTTATTTTGGGCTGATAATTAGTAAGGAGAAATCTATGAGCAAGAAGACCCCAGGTGTAGTAAAAAAACAAGTAGCTTATGAATATATTCAAAAACAGATTATTGATGGATCGTTTGGACCTGGGTATCGAATTGTGATTGATCGTATAGCTCGAGAATTGAATTTGAGCACGATCCCTGTCCGCGAAGCCATTCAACAGTTAGAAGCGGATGGTTTGGTTCAAATCATACCATACAGCGGAGCGGTAGTGCAGTTGTTGAATGACAGCGATTATCAAGAAACTATGTATGTATTGGCTCTTCTTGTGGGAGCGGCGACCAGCCTGGCGGCCAAAAATTTGACGCAAGCGGATATTAGAGAACTCGAAGCCATAAACGAAGCTATAAAAGACGCTCTTGATAATTTTGAGTTTGACAAAATCACCGAGTTGAACAGAGAGTTTCACGATGTTATTGCTGATAAATGCGGGAATATGTACCTTTCAGAAAAGATAAAACAGACATTTCAGCGAATATTTCAGGTTGTCAGAGCGGGTTTTTCCCTTGTGCCACAGAGGGCAAAGTATTCATCTGAGGAACATGATGTGATATTGAGGATGATTAAGGAAGATGCGCCACCGGAAGAGATTGAAAGATATGCCCGGCAACATACCATCAATATGTTAAATGCTGTGCAAGGTCGAAAAGCAGCCATGCAAGGGAAAACTTTGCATCAGCTATCGTGATGTCCTAACCTAGGGAAGGCAGCAGATATTGGTTAATTGAATAGACATTGATTATAAGACTCCTGTTTGTGCGTTTTGGATCGTTTTCTAGACAATCCAAAACGCACAAACAGGAGTCTTTTTATTATAAGTGAAATTTATTTTATGTTATTCTATTGAACCTTACTGTTTATTTATGGTGAAAAATAATATGATGTCAAAATATAAAAAGTTTTACAAATTAACAAAATAACTTGAAATAATAAACTATTTAGTATATTATAAATTTAAACATAATATATGAAATAATATATTATGTTTAAAAACCAGGCTGTTCGTTTTAAATGTCAATAAAGATTTGTGTTTGCCCGACAAGTAATGCCAGGAAGAAATTAAGTCGGGAGAAAATAAATATTTGTTAAAAAAGCTTTAAAAGGAGGGAAGAAAATAGCACACAAATTTTTTGCCTGACAATGAGTTTTTCATTGTCAGACATCACCGAAAAAGGAGAGAAGCAATAAAATAAAAGGAGTGGTTGATGAATAAGATTTCAAATCTACCTGACCCAATTTTAACCGAGTAACAAACCGTAGTTTTATCTATACAAGGTAATAAAAGAAGGAGGCAATTGAATATGTCGATTTCTAATCCTGGAACTGAGTTGGTTACCGATGAAAAACCATCCAAACAACGTTTTATTACTCTGCTAATCCTGCTAATCGGCATTATGGTAGTTTATCTAGATCGGGTAAATGTTTCCGTTTTGGCTGCAAACGGAACGTTTCTGCAGGAGATGGGAATACAAGGGCAACCAGTGAAAATTGGTATGATGATGTCAACGTTTTTATTTGCTTATGGATTTGGTAATTTGTTGTTAAGTCCTTTAGGTGATTATTGGGGACCCCGCAAGACAGTAACACTGGCATTGGTATTATGTTGTATATCGATTGCTATGGGCGGAATGGCCGGAACGTTTGGCGTGCTGATTGCCAGCAGGATTATATTGGGAATCGGTGAAGGCGCATATTATCCAATGTCGGGAATTTTTACAAAAAACTGGTTTCCGCCGCAAGAACGTGGACGGGCGAACGCGGCATGGATTATTGGACAATCCCTTGCTCCGGCGGCGGCTATGCCATTTTTTACCTATATAATCGGGACGTATGGTTGGCGGGAAAGTTTTCATGCAGCATTGGTTTTAACGATCATTCCCTTAGTATTATTTTGGTTGTACATAACCGATAAGCCTAAAACCCATAAAAAAGTTAACGCTCTTGAGCTTCAACATATCGAAGAGGGCTTAGCCAAGGAAAAGGGAAAAGAGGATAGCGCCATCAAGGAGAGTCTATGGCAACGCGTAAAGCCATTTGTCACTAACTACCGGTATTGGCTCTTAGTATATTGGTATATATCCTTGAATTTCGTATTTTGGGGAATGGTTTCATGGCTGCCAAGCTACTTGAAAACTGCCCGCGGTTTTTCTTGGTCTGAAATGGGCTGGCTATCTGCACTGCCGTTTTTAGCGGCGATTATTACCAAAGCGTTTGCAGGCTGGGTTGCGGATCGCACGGGGAGATGTGCGCCGATCCTTTGTGCGGCTATGGTTTTAGGTGGTTTTGGTACTTATTTGGCAGTTATTGCTCCGGGAAAATATATGGCGGCTGCGCTATTGATCATTTCTTTCGGGTTCGGTAACATGGCAGCGCCTGCCGCTTGGACATTGCTGCAAGGTTTGGTGGAGGGTAAATCGTTGGCAACCGCCGGTGGAACCATGAACGCAATAGCCGCCTTTTGTTCATCCACTAGTCCGGTTTTGATCGGTTGGGTTATCAGTATAACCGGTAGTTATAACGGAGGATTGTTCATGTTGGTCGGAGCTGCGCTTCTTGCTGCTGGTGCCGCCGCAGTCTTAGCATTTAAAAAATTATAAAAAGATATTCTATTCAACAAACACATAATAAGAGGAGGATGTTCAATGAAAATTACCAGTGTAGAAGTAATTAAAGTGTTTTCACCTTTCAAACCGGATACGTCAACTTGGCAGCCGATCGTTGTCAGGGTGAACACAGACGAGGGTATCAGTGGTTACGGAGAATTGGGTATGGCTTACGGCATCGGTTATACGGCAGGTTTTGGGATGTGCCAGGACTTGGCTAGGATTATTATTGGAATGGATCCCAGGAACAATGAAGAAATTTGGGAAAAAATGCTTAAGAAAACATTCTGGGGCCAAGGCGGCGGTACTGTCATCTTTTCTGGCATGTCGGCACTGGATACGGCGTTGTGGGATATAAAAGGAAAAGCGTTGAACGCTCCTTTGTATCAATTGCTGGGCGGCAAGACAAACAAAAAACTTCGGGCTTATGCCAGCCAACTGCAATTCGGCTGGGGCTTAGGCAAAGATAAGCAAAGTCTCAACCATCCTAAAGAATATGCCGATGTTGCAATGCAGGCCGTAGAAATGGGTTTTGACGCAGTGAAAGTCGACCCGATAGGCTTCGATAAAAATGGCGTATGGCGTGCTCTGGACTTATCCGGGACGTTACCGCAGGATCATGTCGAGCTGGCCTACCAAAGGGTGAAGGCCATCAGGGAAGCGGTAGGCACTGGTGTGGATATTATCGTCGAAATGCATGCCATGACTGATACAACGGCTGCCATCCAATTCGGGCGGAAGATCGAAGACCTGAATATCATGTATTATGAAGAGCCGACAATGCCGCTTAATCCCGATCAGATGAAGCAAATCGCTTCCAGCGTCAGAATACCGATTGCCGCGGGCGAAAGGATATACAGCCGTTGGGGTTACCGGCCGTTCTTCCACAACAACTCAATCCAAATGATCCAACCCGATGTTGGCAACTGCGGCGGCATCACGGAAGGCAAAAAAATCTGCGATATGGCGCATATTTATGATGTCAAAGTGCAGGCTCATGTCTGCGGTGGTCCAATAGCCACAGCAGTTGCTCTTCACCTGGAAGCAGCAATACCGAACTTCATGATTCATGAGACGCATCGCTATTCATTGCTGGACGGCAATATCTGCACCTGCAAATATGATTATCAACCGGTTAATGGCTGTTATGAAGTGCCGGAACTTCCCGGTATCGGACAAGAATTGGATGAGGACATCGTCAAAAAATCATTTATTGAGAAAGTATCATAAACTCAGATTATTACGAGGGCGTGAAATCGGAATATTGACAGACAAGCCCGTCGCTTAGAGATACCATACTGCTCTCGAGCGACGGGCTTGTTACGTTGTTTGCAATTGGCCGGGCTAATAAGTTTCTTACAGAAATGACCTTTTATCCGGAGTGATCGCATCAGCATTTTCTGTAGTATTGTTGTATCAGAAGTATTCATAAGAAGAATAGGGAAGAGCTGCTGAAATAGAGTGACGATTGAATTGGATACAAAGAAAGGTGGTTTGCTATATGAATACACAAGAAACAATTGAAAGAGCAGTAAAAGTTATTGGTGACAAGATAAAACCAACAACACTTCCACTGGGGATCAAACTGTTAAAATCAGAGGCCGAGCTGCCTGCCAAAGTGAAAAGACCGACCAAATTATGTCAGCGATGGGCTTTGTGTCAGGCGATGTTTGCTGCCAGAAGTCTTGGCTGGATGGTGGCTGTTGGAGCAGAAGACCAGGCCTGTCCGATTGCACAAGCTTTAATGGGTTTTGAAGAACCAGTTCCGTATTTTACCGATGGGAATTTAGCCCATGGAATGTATACGGAAACGTTAGAGGCCGGAGCTGTGTCTGAAAAAGTGTTGCCAAGGTTTGCAGTCGGTGAATATAAATATATTCTAATTGGGCCGTTAGCACAGTTTGAAACAGAACCCGATCTTGTATATGTATATGGAACGCCGGGCCAGATTACACGGCTGATACACGGCGCGGTGTATAAAAATGGCGGAAACTTGACTTCTTCTTTTGGCGGGCGCGGCGGATGCGTAGCGACAATCGCGGGAACGCTGCAGAAAGATACCTGTCAGGTCGCGGTGAATGGCAATGGCGAACGGGTCTTCGGCCATGCTCAGGATCATGAAATGTCGTTTGCCATTCCGTGGACTAGAATTGATGAAATGATAGACGGTATTGAGGGAACTCATAAAGCGGGAGTCAGATATCCATATCCGGCGTTTGTTAATTTCACCCCCCAATTCCCGCCGAAATACAACCAGTTGGAAGAAATATGGAGAGCAGAGAAAATGAAATAGAGCATTGTTGTTTTATGTGTCAATTAAGCGAAAGGAAGGTTGGTTCATGAACGAAATGTTGGAAATCCGTTGGCACGGCAGAGGCGGACAGGGCGTAAAAACGGCTGCATTACTGCTGGCCGATATGACATTTAACACAGGAAAATATATTCAGGGTTTTCCTGAGTATGGTCCAGAGCGGATGGGAGCGCCGATTACGGCTTATAATCGGATCAGCAGCCAAAAAATATTAATTCATAGTAATATTTATGAACCGGACTATGTCGTGGTAGCAGACGAAACCCTGCTTAAAAGCGTTGATGTTGCAAACGGTCTAAAGTCCGAAGGCGGAATTATCGTCAATACATCGCACACCTTTGATGAGATAAAAGGGCAGTTAAAAGGATACGACGGAAAGATTTACACCATTGACGCGAATAAAATTTCGAAAGAAATTCTGGGGCAATCGTTTCCTAATATGCCGATGTTGGCGGCAATCGTTAAGGTGACGCGAGTCATGGATGAAAAAGTATTTGTGGAAAGCATGGCAGAATCATTACAACATAAATTTGCCAATAAGCAGCATTTGGCGGCCAGTAACATGGAGGTGCTGAAAAAATCTCTGGGAGAGGTGCGAGGCGAGTGAAGCATTTGGGAATTGAAATTAACGACAAGATTAGCTGGAAAAATATAACCGAAGCCGGATTAATCACCGGCGGCGGCACATCGAAACAGTTTGAAACCGGAGATTGGCGAAGCGAACGTCCGATATTGTTATGGGATAAATGCAAGCAATGTCTGCTTTGTGCGCCCGTCTGCCCCGACTCTTCTATCCCGGTAGCGGAAGGGCGACGGCAAGACTTTGATTATAAGCATTGCAAGGGCTGCGGCATCTGCGCGCAGGTGTGTCCTTTTAACGCCATTGAGATGAGAAGTGAGGGTGAATAACATGGGAATCAAGGAACGCCTTTCCGGGAACGAAGCCATTGCCCTAGCCATGCGGCAGATGAATATGGATGTTATGGCAGCCTTTCCGATAACGCCATCGACTGAAATTCCACAGTATTTTTCCGAGTACGTTGCCAACGGAAAATGCGAAACGGTATTCGTTCCTGTTGAATCGGAGCATAGTGCCATGTCGGCGTGCATCGGCGCTCAAGCGGCCGGAGCACGGAGCTGTACGGCCACATCTTCCTGCGGGCTTGCGCTGATGCATGAAATGTTGCATGTGGCCTCCGCGTTACGAATGCCGATCACCATGGCTTGCGTAACCAGAGCGCTTACCGGGCCGATTAATATTCATAATGACCATAGTGATGCCATGAGCGCGCGTGACTGCGGCTGGCTTCAACTCTACGCAGAAGATGCCCAGGAAGCGTATGATAACTACATCATGTCCGTTCGGATAGCAGAACATGGTTCAGTGAAGCTTCCATTAATGGTTTGTCTGGATGGATTTATTACCAGTCATGCGGTAGAAAACATTGAATTACTTGAAGAAGAAAAGATACGCAGTTTTGCGGGCTTTTACGAACCGGAAAATTATCTTCTCAACGCGGAACGTAAAGTTGCCTTTGGGCCTTATGATTCTCCGGCCTACTTGATGGAGCACAAGCGGCAGCAGGCACAGGCGATGATCGATGCCGCGGATGTAGTCCGCAGTATTTCGAAAGAATATGCTGATGTAACGGGACGCCATTACGGCTTAATTGAAACCTATCAGACCGATGATGCGGACAGAGTGATTATTCTGCTGGGCTCTTCTGCAGGGACAGCAAAACATGTTGTAAACCAACTGCGTGCCTCGGGCGAGAAGGTCGGTCTTGTCAAAATCCGTTCTTATCGTCCTTTCCCGGCTGAAGAGATTGCCAGCGCA
>CAYUNV010000116.1:0-1234 GCA_964446265.1 uncultured Negativicutes bacterium
TTGCCAAAGTTTTGTGAAGTTGTTCACAAAACCTAACTAAACTTGGCTATATAGGATGTTTTGTTGCTGAACAATGGTCTGATTTACGAGAAAGGTGTATAATGGTAATGAACGAATATTCGGGCAATAATAAGAAGGAACATCAAAATAAACATAAATACATTTATAGGAATCATCGCACTACATTGTGTTTGGTGGTTATTCTGATGTTTTTCACAACAGTGGCTTCAGCTCATTGCGATACAATAGATGGGCCAGTAGTATTAACGGCAAAAATGTCCTTAGAAAATGGTGATGTTACGCCTGTATTAAAATCGATAAAATCAGAACATGAAAAAGAAATTCGCTGACTACATTCACTATGTTGAAGGATTGTATATGATGGGGACGGGAGAAAATCCTCGCGGACAAGCAGGGCATGAAACTGAACAGGGTGCTCTCATCATGTCCATGGAAATAAGTAGGTTGTAAAAAAGGAACAATTGTTATGAACAAAATTGCTAAATTAACTTGTTACTATATCCTGGCTCTTATAACATCCTTATTCATAGTAACCGATTCGGTAGCTTATGCTGTCGCTAATGGCATAGATGGTGTTTACAAAGATGCGAGAAACTTTGGAGGGACGGTTGGCATTTATGCCAAAAATCTAAATACGGGCAAAATAATAAAATATCAATCAGAATTAGTTTTTCCCATGGCGTCTACAAGCAAACTGATCGTGGCTATGGCGGTATATAAATATATGTATCCATATGCGTCGGAAGAGTCGAAGGAGCGTTATGACGAATATATCAAGGCGATGATTGAAGTTAGCGATAATGATGCTTTGCAAGAATTATTAGACGAAATTGGCGAAACACATCCAAATGTCTTAAAACAGGTGATTAGTGACTTGAACCTCAAGCAAACCCGTTTCCATGATGAAGATGCTTTTCAAACTTATGGCTACCATAATGTGACCACTGCTCGAGAAATGGCTGTAGTAATGGAAAATTTGGTTAGCATGAAATACCTAGACCAGCCAAAAACCGAGCTATTAAAATATGAACTTGCTAACACTATTTATAATGACGAAATGCCAAGGTATATACGTTCGAAGGTTATGCATAAAGTAGGCCAACTTGACCAATTAAATTGTGATGTAGGAGTAGTTGACGATGGGACTAATCAAATTTTAATCAGCATTTTTACACTTGACAGTCACGATGATGACTGTAGTAGCGATTTCATC
>CAYUNV010000116.1:1285-10030 GCA_964446265.1 uncultured Negativicutes bacterium
TGAGGTAATAGAAGAGACACAAAAGGGATTTAAAGGATAGCGACAATATATTTTGCGAATATAGGCAAAGACAAAGATGTTTTACGAATCGTATCTTTTAATCAAACTCAATAATACTTTGCAGAAATTCACAAAAACAATGTGTTTAAAAAGGAAAATTGTTTATTTCTAAGCAAAAACAAGAAAGAGCAGACTCTAGCGTCTGCTCTGATTCTTGTATATGATGTTTTATTACAAGTTCAAGTTGATGTATACGCTATCTAAATCTTCTTTGGTTATCCCTATGTATGCCAAAGTCACAGAAGGAGCAGAATGGTTCAAGAGCTTCTGAATACGACTGATGTCATTCCCTGCTTTATAAGCCCAATAGCCAAACGTTTTGCGTAGCGTATGGGTTCCTATAGCCTCCTTAATGCCAACATGCCTAGCTGCATCATTAATGATCCTATGTTTGCTAAGCATACTTTGGGGATCGAAAAGAGCAGCATTGCAACAGTTATGATAAACAAAAACTGTTTCATTTTGCCTTCACTCCCTTATCGGTATCTTTATTTGTAAAAAAGATGGTATGGAGAAAGTTTATTTCTTTAGTTCCCCCTCTGCAATCGTTTCTTCAATCAATTTTCTTAGCAAAGGATTTTGAGGATACCTAAAGCCCATCTCTTTGCGAATGTGTTCTTTTACCCAGTGTGAAAAATCAGGCAGGCTATCAGCAAAATGTAAAAGGTCTTTCTCGGTTTCTGGATCAAAGGCTATGCTTTTGATTACTTTAGCGTCTTGTGTTGTCATATCGTTGGGACCCTTTCGTTGTAGAATATTTTGCTCAAATTTTGACGACATCAGAAAACCCTCTCTAATATATATTAGAGGACTTCATGCAATTACGTCAATTTTTAGGAGGGGGACTGATGTCTAGTTTTTATAAAGATGTGTAGTGGATTATTAAAGCAAATTTACGCAGCTTTAACTGTCTTTATGATACTCGTCAAATTCTGATTGTGGATAAATTGGATTTTGAACGGCATGAAAGTTACGTCACCAGCTTGAGGGGCTGGCGGGGGCAACCTCGTGGTGGTTCAAATCCACTCTACCGCACCAAACAGATCTTAACGAAGAGTTGAAAAGTAACGGAATTACTCGTTTCGTGGATACTATTCGAACTTTAGGGAACCAGTAAAAAACACTGGTTCCTTTTTTGTTTTGTCGTTTTGGACGCACCATCCTACTTGAAAAACCAGTTGGGAACAAGTTGAAAAATATTTATGCAGCGGTGCTTTTCTATCATGCGGATAGAAGAAACTATTGAGTCCCCATAAGGGAGGAGGATGCTGATTATTTGTAGAATAGCTTATAAAAAGACGGAGGATGGAGCGAATGATTGCAATAAGAAAAGCGGCAGATTGTGATTTTGACGAAATATGGTCTATTCTGCAAGAAGTTTTTTCGAAAGGTGATACTTATGTTTTTTCGCCAGATATGCAAAAAGAAGAGGCGAGAATTGTCTGGCTGGAAGTTCCTGTGGCAACGTATGTCGCCTTAAAAAATGATCAAATTGTAGGTACTTATTTTATAAAACCGAATCAACCCGGTCTTGGTTCACATATTTGCAATGCCGGATATGTGGTCGAAACAAATGCTCGGGGAGAAGGTATCGGAAAAGTAATGTGTGAACATTCGTTGAACGAGGCGAAATTGATGGGTTTCAAAGGTATGCAGTATAATTTTGTTGTATCGACAAATCTCGCCGCTATTAAACTTTGGGAAAAATGCGGTTTTAGTAAAGTGGGTGTTTTGCGTAATGCATATAATCACAAAGAAAAAGGATTCGTGGATGCCTATATAATGTATCAATGGTTCGATCAATAGCCGCAACCTTCTTTTTTAAAATTATCAAGGAACCAGCATAGCAAACTGGTTCCTTTTTTGTCATCCGGAATGCTCCTTCGAGTATTGTCGCCTAAAAAACGGGATTGTTTTAGCAAAAAAAATAAGACGCGCTGTAACGGCGTGTCTTTGTTTATCATAATATTTCTAAATAAAGTTAAATTAGAATTGGATATTTTAGAATAGAAAACGGTACTAGATGCAAGTGCAATCGTCTCGCCAGAGGCAATCTTCTTGTCCGCAGTTCCTCATAGATGTGTCAAAACAAGGGGAATTCCCTTCTAGGGTCTGGATCTCCCGAATAAGTTGGGCTTTATTCATTCTCTTTGGACTAATCCCCATTCCTTTGGCTATTTCTTTGACCTCCGTTAGTTTCATTCCTTCACACTCCTCTTGTTAATCAAATAAAAATAGCTTTCTGCAAAGGTTTCATGAAAACATTTTATCATTTTTCTGCTATTGTGTCATGTTATCATCATATTTTGTAGAAACGAGATAAGAATAATGGTAAAATCATCCTATGGACTTCGAATGTGGAGTACTGCGATTGTATGGTGAATAGTTCAATGAAAGGCTGTATATATTGACAGGTTGAGGATCCGCTTAAGCTGTGTGAAGGGAGGAATTTTAATGCATGTCTTGGCTATTAACGGTAGTCCCAGAAAAAACGGAAATACGGCAATTTTGTTGCATAAGGCATTGGAAGGGGCAACCGCAAAAGGGGCTACAACAGAATTTATCCATCTTTACGACCTGACCTACAAGGGATGTGTAAGCTGTTTTGCCTGCAAACTAAAAGACGGGAAAAGTTATGGGAAATGTGCATATAAAGATGAATTAACGCCAATATTGGAAAAAGTCGAACAAGCTGATGCAATCATTTTTGGATCTCCTATCTACCTGGGAGCGGCTACCGGCGAGATGAGATCGTTTCTGGAACGATTAATATTTCAATACTTAGTGTATGACGAGAACTATTCCACCCTTTTCCGAAAAAAGATACGGACAGCTTTTATCTATACGATGAATGTGAACAACGGACAAATGATTGAGATGGGATACGAACGCCATTTAAGGCTCATAGAAATAGCGCTGGAGAGAACGTTTGGGTCAACAGTATCTCTTTTTGTTACCGATACCCATCAGTTTGATGACTACTCCAAATACGTTGTAACCGCTTTCGATCCAGAAAAAAAGGCGAAACGACGTCGGGAAGTATTTCCGAAAGACTGCGAAAAAGCATTTAACATTGGCGTGCGGTTTGCAACAAAAAGTGTTTGCGAGCCAGGCGTCGAATAGACGGTCATACTATAGTAAATAATTTTTATACAAGGAGCTGTCACATGAAATCAAAAACAGTCGAACAATCGAAAGTAAATATAGGAAGCCTGATGCAGCCTGAACATGCAAATATAGCCGGCAACGTGCATGGCGGCGAAATTATGAAATTGATGGATAATGCCGCCGGGATCGTAGCATTTCGGCACGCCCGGATGAATACCGTGACAGCAAGGGTGGATGAATTGGAATTTCATCTACCCATCCATATCGGCAATTTGGTAATGTGTGATGCGAAAATAACATTTGTAGGCAAAAGCTCTATGGAAATTGTGGTTACGGTTTTCGTAGAGGATTTTGATAAAGAAGAACCGCCCCAACTTGCGTTGACAGCATTTTTTACAATGGTAGCGTTGGATAAAAACGGAAAGACAACACCGGTGCCGTCATTGGAAATTACGACTGATGAAGAACGAAGGTTGTTTGAGGAAGGGCGGCAGCGTTATTTAGGATATAAGGAGAAACAGGGGCAAAAAAAGAAATAAGAAATTGTGAAAAATGCTCTATCGAATCGTCTTTAGAGGCGAGGAAAGGATTTTCGAATTGATAGCGCGAATATAACTAAATAGTTAGAATTTACATTCAATTCTGTTGTTTTCAATAATCTGTGCATGATGGTTTGGCTGTTTAGAAACTGGGAAAATCATATGATAGTTTTGCTCAGCGTGCGAATGACAATTTCGATGAGGGGGAAGTATTGTATGACGACAAATGTTGCTGCGTCGAAACGAGGGGTTACTATCCTGGTAGAAGTCAATATGATGGCTGTTACGGAGTTAAAGGCCGAATTGACGAAAATCACCGGCGGAAATTATTCGTTTATTGAATTTGTAATTCAATGTGCAGCGCAGGCTTTGACGGAATTCAAAGCTGTGAACGCCAGTTTGGTTGATGGCCGAATCGTTGAACAGGATGTTGTAAATATTGGCGTGGCTATTTCTTTGGCGCATGGAGTGGTTGTCCCGGTAATCAAAAATGCACAACAAAAATCACTGCGCGCTATACGGCACGACATCCTGAATTTTGCCAAGAAAGCGCATGAGGGGAATTTATTGCCGGATGATTTGAGCGGCGGAACTTTTTCGGTAGCTAACCTTGGTATATTTGGTGTTGACCAATTCACGCCGGAAATTCCTGCGGAGGAGAGCGCGAGTTTAGGGATGTGCCGTATCATCAAACGACCGGTTGCTGTAAACGACGAAATGGAAATTCAACCGATGATGAATTTATGTCTGTCTTTTGATCCAGCAGTAGTCGATGAAGTGACAGCGGCCAAATTTATGGCCCGTATCCGCGAATTGTTGGAACAACCGTTGCTGCTGATGGCTTAAGCCGGATTAACGGCCTGCTGAAGCAAATGTGTAATCTGCCTCAATTGCCGGTTGCTATATAGTGAAATTTGTTTCAGCAGATTGACAAGCCGTCGGATAGCGGGTATACTAGTTGATAACATGATAAGGCCTTTAAACCAGTCCTGTGAGGCTGGGAAGGAGCTAAATTGCGATTGTTAATCCAAGCCTTCTTGCTATATCCTCACAGCAAAAGGCTTTTTTTATGCTCAAATAAAATATGACTATCCTTTAATTTGGTCCCGTGAGGCCGGCAAGGATATAAGCTGTATCTCCTTGCCCGCACGAACCCGGGGAGGAGTTTTTTAGTTTTCATTCAATTTTGCAGAGGAGGGCTATTGTGGGAAAAAGTGATGTAAGTTTGCGGGGCAAGGATTTGCTGGGATTGCAGAGCATGACCGCAGCGCAAATCGAATTGATATTGGATACTGCCCGGGAAATGAAAACGATCATTGACAGGGATATTAAGAAGGTGCCGACGTTGCGAGGCAAAGCTGTGATCAATTTGTTTTTTGAACCAAGCACGCGAACCCGGACCTCTTTTGAATTAGCGGGAAAATATTTAGGTGCTGATGTATGCAATATTACAACGAGCGCCAGCAGCGTGGTGAAAGGTGAAAGCCTGAGGGATACGTTGTTGACTATAGAAGCCATGGGTGTCGATTTGATCATTATGCGGCATGCGGCAGAAGGAGCGGCCCAGTTTGCTGCTGGGATTGTTAAGCCGTTGATTATCAATGCCGGCGATGGTGCTCATGAACATCCAACGCAAGGTTTGCTGGATATGTTTACGATCCGGGAAAAGAAAGGAACGCTCCAAGGGTTAAAAGTAGCAATTGTCGGTGACATTCTACATAGCCGGGTTGCGCGGTCGAATATCTGGGGATTGAGTAAAATGGGCGCGCAAGTCCATTTGGCCGGTCCGCAAACATTGTTGCCACGGGATATTGATGCACTTGGCGTACAAGTCCATAAACGGGTTGAAGAAGCCTTGGATGGTGCTGACGTGGTGAATGTGTTGCGAATTCAGCGGGAACGGCAGCAAAAAGGCTTATTCCCTTCGGCACGTGAATATGCGCGTATTTTTGGTGTAAACTCTGCGCGCCTTGCATTAGCGAAACCGGATGCGCTTCTCATGCATCCGGGTCCGATGAACCGGGGGTTGGAAATTGCAGCAGATATTGCTTATAATGAACAGTCGGTTATTGCTGAACAGGTGAAAAACGGTTTGGCCGTGCGAATGGCGGCATTATATTTGATGCTGATGGGAGGAAGCCAAGTTGAAACGATTAATTAAAGGCGGTAGAATCATCAATCCGGCAGATAATACAGACATGGTTGGCGATATCTTAATCGAGAATGACCAGATTGTTGAAATTGGCGAAAATATTCAATGCGAAAGTGCAGAAGTTTTTCAAGCGGATGGGCTGATCGTCGCTCCTGGTTTTATTGATATGCATACACATCTGCGTGAACCGGGGCTGGAGGCAAAGGAAGATATTGCTTCCGGAACTCGTGCAGCGGCGGCAGGTGGTTTTACAACAATAGCCTGTATGGCGAATACAAAACCGGTGATTGATAGTGCAATTTTGGTTGCGGGGGTAAACCGCCAGGCGCAAGAAACCGGGGTTGTCCACGTAAAACCGATTGGCGCTGTGAGTAAAGGATTGGCAGGGCAGGAATTGGCGGAAATCGGGGACATGATGGCTGCCGGTGCAATCGCTTTTTCCGATGACGGACGGTACATCAGCAACAGCCAATTATTACGGACTGCCATGGAATACATCAGTATTTTTGACGGTTTGCTGATTTCGCATGCCGAAGATGAAACCCTGGTAGAAGATGGGGTCATGCACGAAGGTGCGGTGTCGGCAATGCTGGGAATGAAGGGGCGGCCGGCGGTGGCGGAAGATATCGCGGTAGCCAGGGATTTGCTGATGGCCGAATATGTTGGTTCCCGTATCCATATCGCCCATGTTAGTACGAAGGGCGCTGTGGAATTAATCCGCAAAGCGAAAGAGCGTGGCGTTCGGGTTACTGCTGAGACGACTCCGCATCATCTTTATTTTACTGATGAAGCGTTAACCAGTTTCAATACTGCTTTCAAAGTAAACCCGCCCCTGCGTTCCGCGGAGCATGTTGCTGCCGTGCGAGAAGGCTTGCAAGATGGGACGATTGATGTCATTGCGACAGATCATGCGCCGCATGCATTTGAAGAAAAAGATGTCGAGTTTCGGTATGCGCCCAGCGGATTTCCGGGGTTAGAGACCGCGCTTGGCGTGATTATGACAACGCTGTATCATAGCGGATTTATGCCGTTGCAGGATATTGTCGCCAGAATGAGCAGCGCGCCGGCCCGAATATTGGGGTTGGAGGCAGGGACTTTGCAGGTTGGTCATCCGGCGGATATTGTAGTTTTTGATCCGGATAAAGAGTGGCAAGTCGATGCCAAAAATTTTAATACAAAAGCAAGACATTCCCCCTTTGATGGTGTTAAACTAAAAGGAAAAGCTATTGCCACAGTTGTGGCCGGTAAATTTGTGATGTGCAATGGTGAGGTGCTGCAATGAAGGGAAAATTAGTGTTGGCAGACGGAAGTGTTTTTTACGGGAATTTGCTGACAGAAACAGAAGCGATAGGCGAAGTCGTATTTAATACCGGGATGACCGGTTATCAGGAAATTTTAACTGATCCTTCCTATGCGGGACAGATTGTAACGCTGACATACCCGTTAATCGGGAATTATGGGGTTGCCGATTTGTTTGACCAATCCCGCCGTTCTTACGTGCGCGGTTTTGTGATTAGTGAATTATGCGGGGAACCGAGCAACTGGCAAATGGAGAACAGTTTGCCGGGCTATCTTACTGCGCGAAAAATTCCCTGCATTTATGGTGTCGATACGAGGGCGATCACCCGTTTGATCCGTTCGCATGGTACCATGAACGGCGTTATTGTGCCGGAAACTGTCGGACAGGAAACTGTCGACCGCTATCTGGCGCTTCCGGTCAAAAAAGATGTCGTAGAGGAAGTCACGACGCCGGAAATTTATCAAATGCCTCAGGACGGACCGCGGGTTGTCGTCATGGATTTCGGCATTAAACGCAATATATTAAACGCATTATTCCGCAGCGGCTGCAGTCTGACGGTTGTTCCGGCGGATACGGATGCCAGGACGATCCTTGCTATGAATCCGGATGGCATCTTCTTGTCGAATGGACCTGGCGATCCCAAAGATGTTCCGGGGTCGATTGAAGTCATTAAGCAGTTGATTGGCAAGAAGCCGATTTTTGGAATTTGCCTGGGACACCAACTGTTGGCGTTATCGGTTGGCGCCGATACCTATAAGTTGAAATTCGGCCATCGCGGCTCCAATCACCCGGTAAAGGATTTGGCCACCGGCAGAGTTTATATTACGTCGCAAAATCATGGCTATGCAGTGGATGAAAATTCATTGACCGATAAAGGGTTTATTATGACCCACCGGGCAGTGAACGACGGTACGGTCGAGGGGATGCGGCATGCCGAACTGCCGATCTTCTCCGTGCAATACCATCCGGAAGCATCTCCCGGCCCTGACGATAATACCTATTTGTTTGACGAATTTATGACGTTGTTGGGGAAAGGAGAGTAGTCATGCCGAAGAAAAAAGAGTTACATTCCGTACTTGTTATTGGCTCCGGTCCGATTGTTATTGGCCAGGCTGCAGAATTTGACTATGCCGGAACGCAGGCTTGTCAAGCGTTAAAAGAAGAAGGAATTCGTGTTATTCTCGTAAACAGTAATCCGGCGACGATTATGACCGATGTTCATATTGCCGACCGGGTTTATATCGAACCGTTAACGCCGGAATTTATTGCCGAGGTTATCGACCGAGAGCGGCCGGAAGGGGTATTAGCTACTCTGGGCGGTCAAGTTGGTTTGAACATGGCGGTTCAATTGGCGGAACGCGGAATCTTAGAAAAATACAATGTGCAATTATTAGGAACTCCGTTGGAAGCAATCAAAAAAGCGGAAGACAGGGAATTGTTCAAAGAAACAATGCAATCGATCGGACAGCCGATCCCGGAAAGTACGATTGTTGAAAATATAGACGATGCCCTGAAATTTGCGGACGAAATCGGCTATCCGCTGATTGTTCGTCCTGCTTATACCCTGGGCGGAACGGGCGGTGGTA
>CAYUNV010000117.1:0-9105 GCA_964446265.1 uncultured Negativicutes bacterium
TTCAGCGGCGCAATATGCGTTCCAACCCGGGCCACCGCCTGGTATCCCGGCGCATCATAAATTCCCCCGTTTTTATCCGCGTACAACGCAGTCAACATTCGATAGCCCCCACCTTATTCTTATTAAAAAACCCGGCTTGCGCCGAGTTTTTCCTTCCCATCATCCATCAGCGGTTATAACTATTCATCGCCGCCGAAAGGCCTTTCTCCAAAATGCACTCGATAGCCTCCGCCGCCTTGACGATCGTTTCGGCCATTACCGGAGCTTCCTCCGGCGAAAAGCGGCCGAGGACATAGTCTGCAGTTTCCCAGCCTTTAGGCGGACGGCCAATGCCCACCCGAACCCGGGCGAACGAATTTACTCCCAAATGCACCAGTAACGATTCCAAGCCCCGATGCCCGCCGGTTCCCCCGTTGGCCCGCAAGCGCAGCCGGCCGGCCGGCAAGTCCAGATCATCATAAGCGACAATCATATCCTCGGCCGGAACCTTGTAAAAATTCGCCAACTCCCGGATCGGCACCCCGCTGAGGTTCATAAACGCCTGCGGTTTCACCAATACGATCTTCTCCGGCCGGCGCGCTTCCGCCACCATAGCGTCCGAGCGGTTGCGCCAATCCGTAACACCCCAGCGCTTTGCCACTTCATCCACAACCATAAAGCCTGCATTATGGCGGGTCAAACTATATTGAGATCCGGGATTTCCCAGACCAATAATGAATTTCATGTTTCCTCCCTGGCTTGTAAAATTTCGTTCACCGTGACAAACCGGTATCCTTTAGCCTGCAGTTCATCAATAATTTGCCGGGTTGCCGCTACCGTTTGGCTCCGGTCGGCCTTACAGGCGATGCCATCGCCGTCGTGCAATAAAATGACGGAACCGTTTTGGACCTTGTCTACCGTTCGCCTTACAATGGCCTGTACGCCCGGATTGGTCCAATCTTTACTCATGACCGACCATTCCACAACCTGCAGCCCCCGGCCTGCCAGCACGTCCATGACGGCCGGATCGCGAAACCCATGCGGCGGCCGAACCACTTGCGGGCGAAAACCGGTTTGCGCTTGCAAAATGGCATTGGTCCGGTCAATTTCTTCGGCAGCCGCCAGACGGTCTAATTTCAACAAATCAACGTGGTTATAGGTATGATTGCCAATCTGATGGCCTTCAGCGACCATCCGCTGCACCAATTGCGGATTTTTAGCCGCGTTCGCGCCAACCAGAAAAAAAGTGGCCCGGACGTTGCGGTCCCGTAAAATATCCAATACTTGTCCGGTATACGGCGGATAGGGTCCGTCATCAAAGGTAAGCGCGACAATTTTTTGTTTTGTTTGCACTTCAGCAAACACCGGCCCGTAAACATGGTTATCCGGCAATACAGCGCTTAAGGTCAATCCCGCACCGGCAACCATCGCCAGCAACGCAACCCCCATAGAAATCCGCACCGGACGGCGTAAAATATGAAAATAATCCAATACCAATCCCACGATAACAATCAGCGTCAATACGCCAAGCATACTGATCAGGCGCACATTGCCTTCGAACATTTTTTCCTTCTACTCCATTTCTTTAAACAAGATCAGCCAGGGTCCCTGGGAATCTTGGGTAATGCCACCGGCAACATACCCTTTATGGCGGTAAAGCCGGATTGCCGCTTCGTTGTCCGGACGGACCTCCAGCCTAACACGACGAACACCCTGGCTGCGAAAATAGCGGTCGGCAAGATCCATTAAAGCACCGGCTACGCCATGGTCATGCCAGGCAGTCATTACCGCAATCGACAAAATCCGGGCATCCGCAGCCTTAGCCGGAGTCAATGCCGAACGTAAAAATGCCAATTTGTTAAAAAATAATACTTTTACCGGATGAAGGCCAATTCCATACCGGCCGGTCAGCCACCGCCAGGCCCATTGCAAAAGGTAGCCGCCCAATACGGCTTTTTTCCACATGGCCGATAATTGGGCCGGGGCAAAACAATAACCGATAACCCGCCCCGCTTCATCGCGGGCCACAAAAGCGGCAGTTTTTTCCGCTTCGTATACTAAGGTAAAAACATCCTCCATAGCTTGCGAATCCGGTATGCGCCCACAATGGTGCAACACGCTTTCCTGAAAGCTATCGGTAAAAATAGCAGCGATGGCAGGGATTTCCGTTGCACTCGCCAGCCCCACAGAAAATTTATAATGCTCCACATTCCCACCGTCCCGCTTAGATTATACCATATTAACAGCAAAAGAAAAGGATGCGAAAAACGCATCCTTTTTTTCCTTATACATCAAACAGTTTGCTTACGGACAATTCGCCGAAGATGCGGATGATCGCCTCGCCCAGCAACGGAGCTACTGACAATACGGTGATCTTTGGCGTTCTCTTTTCCGACGGTAAGGGGATCGTGTTGGTGACAATCAGTTCCCTGATATTGGAGGCCTCAATCCGCTGCACCGCGGGATCGCTCAATACAGCGTGCGTACAGCATGCATATACTTCTTTTGCGCCGGCCGCTTCCAACGCCTTGGCCGCTTCCGCCAGCGAACCTGCGGTATCGACAATATCATCCACCAGGACCGCCGTCTTGCCGGCTACACTGCCGATCAAATTCATAACTTCCGCCACACCCGGCGCCGGACGTCGTTTTTCGATAATGGCAATGGGCGCCTGCAGGCGGTCAGCCAGTTGGCGGGTACGGGTAACTCCACCCAAATCCGGAGACACAACAACCAGGTCCTCGATTTTCTTCGCCGCCAAGTAATCAGCCAGAATAGGAACGCCCGGCAAATGATCCACCGGAATATCGAAAAAGCCCTGGATCTGCCCAGCGTGCAAATCCATCGTTACCATTCGGGTAATACCGGCAGTCGTCATTAAGTCGGCCAACAGTTTGGCCGAAATCGGCTCCCGACCGCGTGTTTTCCGATCCTGCCGCGCATAGCCATAATAAGGGATTACCGCCGTGATATGGCGCGCTGAAGCCCGCTTCATGGCATCCGCCATAATCAACAGTTCCATAATGTTATCATTCACCGGCTGGCAAGTAGGTTGTACAATAAAAATATCTTTCCCACGGACGCTTTCGTCAATCATTACTTGAATTTCGCCGTTGTTAAAACGGCCGACAAAAGCCTCCCCCAGGCCAATTCCCAAATGATCGGCAATTTCCTTTGCTAACGCAGGGTTCGCATTTCCGGTAAAAATCCGCAATCGTTTACTATCATCCAACACGTTTTATGACCTCCATATCACTTTTTCCGTTTATCAATCCAACCGGTAATATTCGTCTGACGGGCTCTCGCTACACCAAGGCTTTGCGCCGGAACTTCTTTCGTTATCGTGGAACCGGCGCCAACATAGGCTCCCTTACCCACTGTAACCGGAGCTACCAAATTGGAATTGCAGCCAACAAACGCATCATCTTCGATCGTAGTACGATATTTCTTGACACCGTCATAATTGACGGTGATCGTTCCGCAGCCAATATTCACTCTCTCACCGATATCCGCATCGCCGATATAGCTGAGATGGGGAAGTTTACTATTTGCACCGACATGGGAATTTTTCACTTCCACAAAATTGCCGACTTTTACGTTCGGCCCCAGGTCAGCTCCAGGCCGGAGATGGACATACGGGCCTAACGTCACATGGTCCGCCACACGGCAATCGTGGCCATAGGAAAAATGGATCGTCACTGCCTCGCCAATCACGGCATTTTGCAAGCGGGTATTTGGCCCGATCTGACAATCGCTGCCGATCACCGTATTGCCTTCCAGCCAGGTAAACGGATAGATCACCGTATCGGCGCCAATCACAACATCGGCATCAATGAACGTGCTGGCAGGATCCATAATGGTAACCCCATTATTCATGACTTCGGACAGTTTGCGCTGCCGCAAAATTTTTTCTGCTTCCGCCAATTGCGCACGGGAATTAATCCCCAGCATCTCTTGGTAATCTTCAGCTAACACTGCACCCACCCGGCTTCCGCCGGACCCTAAGATTTCCAACACGTCCGTCAAATAATACTCACCCTGTTGATTGTCACAGGTAATTTGACTTAACGCGGTAAACAACGCTTCCTTTTGGAAACAATAAATACCGGTATTGATTTCATCACAGCGTAATTCATCCGGTCCGGCATCCTTTTGTTCCACAATTCGCAAAACCTGCCCTTGCTCATCACGAATTACCCGTCCATAGCCGGTTGGATCCGGCATCCGGACTGTCAACACCGTTGCAGCAGCCTGATTGTGACGATGTGCCTGGCACAACGTCTTTAAGGTTTCGCCCCTCAACAGCGGCGTGTCGCCACAAAGAACCAAAATGGTTCCGGAAAAGTCACCAATTGCATCTTTCGCTTGCAGCATTGCATGGCCGGTGCCTAGTTGTTGTTCCTGCACTGCGTATTCGACTTGATTGCCAAGATACTCACGGACACTATCTGCACCAAAGCCAATAACAACAACACTTTTGCCAACACCGGCTTCATCGGCAGCATGGAGCACATGCTGAACCATCGGCCGGCCGCCCACCTGGTGCAATACTTTGGGCATAGCGGATTTCATCCGGGTCCCCTTACCGGCAGCTAAAATCACTGCCATTAAATCTGACATGGATGTTCCTCCTATTCATAGAGTCTAAAACAGTATTAAAAAAATTACGGACCTGTTTTAATTCGACAAGAAAATCTTTCTTCCTTCCGATAACAAGAAACAAATGATTAAAAATTCAGGAACGCCGGTCGAATGTCTACGGTTTTCTTTTCCTCGTCTACCGTATGCAGAACCAGCAAGGGCTGATAACCACCGACTAATTTTTTTTCCGGTTCGGCCGTCGCCACCAACACACCGGTCCCGACCACTTCCGCACCAAATTCATGCGCGAGCTCAACCATGCCCAAGGCCGTTCCTCCCGCTTTCATGAAATCATCAATAATCAGGATCCGCGCCCCCGGCGGCAGCGCCCGTCTAGGCAGGGACATCGTCTGAATACGACGGGAAGAGCCGCTGACATAATTAATACTGACGGCAGATCCTTCCGTCACCCGGCTGCCGTGACGTACGGTCACCAATGGTAAATCAAAGGCCCGGGCCGTCATGAAGGCTAACGGAATCCCTTTCGTCTCAATCGTCATAATATAGTCAGGCGCCAAATGGCGGAACTGCGTCATAAACAATTCTCCGACCTTTTCCATCCAATGCGCCGTATATAAAATATCAGACATATACAAGAAACCACCCGGAATGATGCGTTCCGGCGCCGACAAACGGGCAGCAAGATCCGCCAGCAGCTCTTGCACGGCCCCGGAAGTAAAACTGGGTAAATAGCGAACCCCGCCGGATGCGCCGGCTATGGTTTCCAGCGTTCCCAAGCCATATTTTTGTAATATCTGGCGGGCAATCAGCACGTCCTCGCTCAACGTCGATTTCGCAACATCGAAGAGCTCGCTGAAATAACCAAACGGAAATAAACGGTTTGGCTGCTGGGATAAAATCTGGATCATCGCAGCAATCCGCTCTAATTTTCGGACTTTCTCCATGGTTTAGACCTCCGAACATTCTCCTGACTCAATACATTTTTATTCACTTTTCTCGGTTTAATGTTTTTTTCCTGCTTCAAATTCGTAAATTGTTGCCACAATGTTCGAAAACCCGTTTCCACTCGAACTTTTACCCCGACGGCGCACTCTCTTCCCTAGCTCCGCTTAGGCAAATAAATACGGCACAGGAAATACGGAACGCTGCCGTTTTTTCCATGCCGTCGCTTTATTTTTCCGTCTGTACAGAAAACAACTGGCGCACCAAATCCAAATCACTCGGCTTATCTACATCTAACCCCAGTTCAGGGTAATCCGAAAGAATGACGGTTCCCTTAATATTCAGCAGTTCCGATACCCGCGCTTCTAACTCCCGCAAACTAAGCGTCCCCAGCAAAAACTTAAATACAAAAATCCAGCCCAGGATATGCGCTAATTTCAAAGGATTTTTGCGATTATCGATAATTCGCTTTGCCCATTTCAGGCACGGCGATACAATGCCTGGGTTCACGAAAAAGATATTTCCGCCGGTAAACGTTCCTTCCTGCAAATGCACATACGTCCGTTTATTACCGGGATATTGCCGTTCATTTGCATTTTTATTGACAATTGGATAATACATATCTGCGTTCGCCAGGCTGCATTGCTCCAGAAAATTATCAATTGCCTGCGCAGATAGTAAAGGAATATCCGCCGTCACAACAAGGACATGCCTCTCATGGCCAAGAGCTCCCATCCCACTGACAATCGTATCAATAATCGTGCGGCCGCTCTCAACAATGACAGTCTCTGCCGGAAAATCACATTTTTCCAAAATACCGCATGGGCCGACGGCAAATATCCGATCCACATTCCGGCTGGCGGAGAGGGCGCGGGCTACATATGTCACCATCGGCTGACCATTGATCTCAATCAACGCCTCATATTGTTCACCAGCAAACCGGCTGAGCGACTTACTGTTTTGTCCACCTGCCAGAATAATGGCATCAACCATGTATTGAGACTCCTCTCTTTCAACCCTGCCTGCGTTCTTGCATATCCAACAGCAAGGTCTGCTCAGCATTTTCCATGTGTTCACGGGCTAGCCGCTGAGCCAGGGCAATATCCCGCTGAGCAATTGCTTCTACCAATTGCCGGTGTTCCTCCACCGTATTCTTGATCCGGCCCGGATACGCCATCGAGATGGAACGGAACCGGGTAAATTGTTCCCGCAAATTATTAATGATACCGACGAGGCGATCGTTACGGCTCGCACGGTATAAAATATCGTGGTAACGGCCGTCGGCCGCGACAATTTTTTCAATATCGTTCTGTTCAATATATTCGCCAATTTCAACCAGAACCCGTTCCAGTTGTTCCAGTTCTTCTTCGGTAATCCGTTCGACCGCCAATCCGGCTGCCAAAATATCCAATGCCGTCCGGATTTCAAAAACTTCATTTACGTCTTTGATCGATAAATCGGCAACATAGGTTCCCCGTCTGGGGATCATCACTACGAACCCTTCCAATTCCAGCTTTCGAATTGCTTCGCGGACCGGAGTCCGGCTTACCCCCAATTCTTCCGCCAACTGGATTTCCATTAACCGTTCCCCCGGCTTTAACGTACCGGCTACGATTGCTTCGCGAAGCGTTTCGCTGATCACTTCCCGAAGCGGTTTATAGCTATCGAGCTTAATCGGCACTAAGCGCCGTTCCATACGCACCCACCACCTTCGACACTGTCTTTGTAACCATAATTTGTGTTTTCTCCTGTTGGCTCAGAATTTCAGCAGCTTGTTCGGCCCGGTATTGGTCCGGCATGATGCCAAATACCGTCGGACCGCTGCCGGACATCAATACGCCGAGCGCCCCGTTGTCCAGCAAACACTGCTTGATGCGGCCAATTTCCGGATGCGCGGGGATTGTGACTGTTTCTAATACATTTCCCAGTTTAGCGGCGATCCCAACCAGGTCCCGGTCCTGCAGACAACGGATGACCCCTTCCGTATCCGGATGGGGAATTCCCGCCTGGCCCTGATAATTGCCGTACACCCAAGCAGTCGACACTTCCACCGGCGGTTTCGCCAATACCAGCCAGCAAGCAGGAATATCCGGCAACGCAGTCACGACTTCGCCCCGCCCCGTCGCCAATGCGGTACCGCCCTGCAAACAAAACGGAACATCCGAGCCTAACTCAGCGCCTAATCGTTTCAGTTCTTCCATCGTCAGCCCCAGTTCCCACAACTGGTTTAATCCCTGCAATACAGCGGCGGCATCACTGCTTCCGCCTGCTAAACCTGCCGCCAGCGGAATTTTTTTGGTTAATGTAATCTGTACGCCGCGATCAATTGCCAATCGGGTGCACAGCAGTTTTGCCGCCCGATACGCCAAATTCGAAGAATCACAAGCCAAGCCCGGAAGATCCGTCCTTACCGTGATATCCTTATCTTGTTCCCGGAGCTCCACTATATCCGCCAGGTCGATGCTCTGCATCACCATTTTAACTTCATGGTACCCATCATCCCGGCGGCGCAAAACATCCAACGTTAAATTAATCTTGGCATGAGCTTTCACTATGATTGTCTGCTGCTTGCTCATTGACATGCCATTTTCTGCAGAATGATTGCCTCCGGTCCGCTTAACACTTTGTCCATATCCAGTAAGATAATCAACCGGTTATCCATTTTTCCAACACCATGAATGTATTGCGCATCCAGCACGAATGCCGGCGGCGGCGGTTCAATCGCGGCTGCAGATAATTTAATGACTTCATGGACTGCATCCACTATAATGCCTACAACCTGCTCCTTCACAGCAACAATAATAATCCGGGTATCATCGCTATTTTCTATTGTCGATAATTGAAACCGCTTTCGAAGGTCAAAAACCGGAATAATTTTACCGCGCAGATTAGTAACGCCTTCCATGAATTCCGGCGTTTGCGGCAATTTTGTAATTGGCGTCAACCGGTTAATTTCATGTACCTTCGCGATCGGCAAACCGTATTCTTCTTTTGCCAGGCGAAAGATAACCAACTGCAATTCTTCGTTCATCTTTTTTGCTTGCTGTAAATCCTCCATAATGCACCTCCGTATACAATACTACGAGCAGCGAATTCCATTTTTTGTCTATCGCATAATACTCCAAATTATATTTTACGACATAACCGGGTGCGCCTGCAATAGGACAATCGCAATTTCTCTTTTTACTCCGGTTTGCGGAACGGCCCCCGTTCATAGGGCAGAGGAATGTATTCCACCGAAGGACGGCGTTGCACCGGCTGGGGATACAGATCCATCAAATCATAAATTACATCCGGCAATTCAGCGCTGATCGGCAACCCCATCGCCTTCAGCTTATTGCAGGTAATCGGATAATCATGAGTCCATTTGCCTTCCGAAAGTGTCCGGGCCAACTCCCGGGCTTTTTCCGGCGTCATCTTGTCGGCAAGCACTTCGGTTAAAAACTCTTCGACCTGGTCGATTGCTTTTTCCGCTATATCCGCCATGATCAACGTAGCATCATCAATTTCATTAATGTTTTTGCGGCTGACCGCTTTCAAGATGGACGCAGCCGGATATTGGCCGAGCAGGGGATCAACCGG